>JAAYLY010000001.1 GCA_012521625.1 Tissierellia bacterium
CCATTATAAGAATAGGGGCTATGATGGGGCCATACAGATCCTACCCCTAAATTGTATGCCTGAAATAGTGGCCAAGAGCATATTGAAAAATGTCAGTAGGGATCTAGATTTTCCAATTATGACCCTAGTGGTGGACGAGATGACTGGTGAAGCAGGATATGTTACTAGATTAGAAGCATTTGTAGATTTAGTAAGTAAGAGAAGGGAGAAAAGGTCAATTGGTTAATTATTACATGGGTATAGATGTTGGTTCTGTAAGTACCAATATAGTTCTAATAGATGAGGAAAACAATCTAGTATATAAGAGGTATTTAAGGACACAGGGTAAGCCCCTGGTGATTTTGCAGGATGGAATAAGGGAAGTAGCGGAGGAACTTGGCCACTCCAACATAGCAGGTGTTGGAACAACAGGAAGTGGCAGGTATTTAGCCTCTGTTTTAATAGGTGCAGATGTGGTTAAAAATGAAATAACTTGCCATGCCATAGCTGCCTTAGATTATAATCCTGAAACTAGGACTGTTTTAGAAATTGGGGGCCAGGATTCTAAAATCATCATAATTAGGGATGGTATAGTGGTAGATTTTGCTATGAATACAGTCTGTGCAGCTGGAACTGGCTCCTTCTTAGATAGGCAGGCTTTAAGGCTAGGGATGGATATAAGTGAATTTGGAAATATAGCCTTAAATTCAAAAAATCCTGTAAGGATAGCAGGTAGGTGTGCAGTCTTTGCTGAGTCGGATATGATCCATAAGCAGCAGCTAGGTCATAATCAGGAGGATATTGTAAGCGGCCTTTGTAACGCTTTGGTAAGGAATTATTTAAGTAATGTAGCTAAGGGGAAGGATTTAAAACCAGTCATCCTCTTTCAGGGAGGGGTGGCTGCCAATAAGGGGATTCGGAAAGCCTTTGAAGACCAGTTAGGCCAAAAGATCCATGTCCCTACCCATTACGATGTAATGGGAGCCATAGGTGCGGCCATACTGTCTAAGGAAGTAGTTAAGGATAGGGGAGAGAGTAGGTTTAAGGGATTTGATATCTATAAAAGGGATTATAGGGTTAGTCCCATAGATTGCAACGGTTGTTCAAATATATGTGAAATCCTAGAGATTAGGGAAGATGATAAAATCCTTGCCCGCTATGGTGATAAATGCGGAAAATGGTCTTTATAATCCATTAAACAAATGATATATTATTAGTGACTACACCATAAAGGGGAGGATAAAATGTCTAAATATAAGCTCATCTGCACCAACTGCCAAGAGGAGTATATGGAGGAGACCATTAACTTTAGATGTGATAGCTGTAATGAACCTTTAGAATTGGAGGAAGTAAGGGAAGGAAGTATTAAGGAAGGTAACCCACTAAGACAAGGGGTTCTAGAAAGATATCAAGACTTTTTCCCCTATCTAGAGATAGATAAGGACTTAAGCCTACAGGAGGGATTTACCCCCCTAATTTCATCTAAGGCTTTGGGAGAAGAATATGGTATAAAGCTATACTTTAAAAATGAAACCACCAACCCTACCTGGTCCTTTAAGGATAGGGGTACTATAACGGGTATAATCAGGGCCATGAATTTAGGTTATAAGAAGGTGGGTACCGTATCTACAGGCAATATGGCCACCTCAGTAGCAGCCTATGGGGCTAAGTTGGGCTTAGAAACCTATATCCTAGTTAAGGAGGGTATAGCTGAGGAGAAGGTAAACCCCATTGCCATCTATGATCCAATTCTCATCAAGGTAGATGGGGATTACAGCTGCTTATATGATGAAAGCTTGGCTATAGGACATGAAAATGGAATCTACTTTATAAACTCCGATGCCCCCTATCGGGTAGAGGGCTATAAGACTATGGCCTTTGAGATCTGTGAGCAACTGGACTTCCAAGTGCCAGATTATGTCATAGTGCCAACTAGTGCCGGTGGTGATATTAGGGGTATCGAGAAGGGATTTAGGGAATTTTTGAATGTAGGTTTAATTGATAAGCTGCCTAAGATGGTGGCTGTTCAGGCGGCAGGCTGCTCACCTATTTATAATGCCTTTAAAGATAATAAGATGAAGATGGATAGGGTTGAAAATCCAAATACTATAGCCCACGCCATAGAGAATCCATATCCCCCAAGCGGGCATCAAGTTTTAAGGATGCTTAAGAGAAATGGGGGCTTAGCCCTAGCTGTGAGTGATGATGAGATTCTGAAGGCCCAGAGGAAGTTAGCTTCCCAAGGTCTATTCGTTCAACCGGCTTCTGCTACATCTTTAGCTGCGGTGGAAAAGCTTTATAGAGATGGACTTTTAAAAGAAGCTGAAAGTGTAGTATGCATTTTGACAGGATCTGGGCTAAAATCTACTAAAACCCTAGAGGAACATAGGCTAAAAAGTTATGGCTGTAAGCTGGACCAATTAAATGAATACATAAAAAAAGTAGGTAGATAATACCTACTTTTTTATTAGATTAACTTATTTTTAAATTATTCATCCTGATAGTCTTCATGGTCTTCATAAACTTCTAGCCCTTCTATATCTTCAAGGCTATCGAATTCGATATCTTCTCCTAAAGCCCTAGTATTAGTTTCATCTATCTGTTCAGGGAATAGGCTTGGGAAGCTGGTGCAGATAGGTGAAGTCTCTGGTGATAACTCTGGGAATCCAGTAGAAAGTACGCATAATTGTACTGGAAGGATGATCTTCTTTTCGCAAGTTATACATAAGGCGATTATTAAGTCAATTTCTACATTTCTAGTTTCTGGACAAACCCTAATATCCCTTGCTACGCTATTGGTGGCTAATCTAGCTTCACAATTTAGGTTGCAGAACTCTGCAAATCTTGGGAAGAATGCTGAATCCTTTATGGAAGGTATACATAGTTCAAAGAAGTTAGTTAAAATTATTGGCTTGTTAGGATGGGCAATAGGTATATTGGCCGTAACTGTAAATGTAACCCTTCTATCTCTAGCATCCCTTAACAATAGGTCTATTTCTACTACCACATTACCCTTTACCTTGATATTCTGTGTACCGAAGATCGGAGTTCCTTTATCCTCATCATCACAGTCAGAAGTATCTGCATAGATTAATCTCTCGCTACTTAGTCCGTCTGGTCCTACTACCTCTACATAATCACCATTTGGATGGCGCAAAAACTCACCGCCGGATAGGATGGTTTCAGGCTCAATTACTAAATTTCTCTGGTCTGCTATGTTAGCTGGGTTGAAAAATCTCTTACACCTAATATCTAGAACGTTTATAACCCTGCTATCCCTTGGTAAGCTTGGTGAAAAGCGTACATCGTTAACTGAGCTTAAAGCCTGTAGGTTAAATAATTTAGCATCATATACCTTCTGAACGAAGATAGGTTCTGTGACTACACTTCTTAAAGATCGGTCCCACTCGCAGCCAGTTGTAGCAGTGCAGCACCTATCAGTATCAGGTAAAATAGGACCAGGTTTATGCTTATGCTTACGCTTTTTATTTGAAGTCATATAAATCCTCCTTTCCCCAAAATGAATATGCTCATTGCTAATATATTCATGGTTAGATGAATTGGTTACTCATCAAGAGTAATAATCTCCAGGGGAAAGTAATATTATAGTTAAAAAAAGGATGAGTAGCTATGGCGTTTTATAATGATAGGGTGAAATTAGCAGATATAGATGGAAGGGAGATTTACTTAATAAGGAAGATAAAGAATAAATTAAAACTTAATTATTATTCCTACGACGGAAATAATTTTGAAGGGGATGTAGCAGATGATGCTTTAGGGGAGTTTGATATAACAATTAATAATGGACATGTATATTTAATTTACCAGGATATTAATAGGGACATAAAATTGGTAATCCTTAAGGGAAGGGAGAGGGAGGTACACAGCTTAACTAGGGGAAGCTTTCCTAGAGTTTATGAGTTAAATATTATAAACCATAAGGATAGGATAAACCTTTTATTCCTCTATCCAATAGATGATAGCCATATGACCTTCCGTATAGAACACAACTTATTGCTAGGGAATAAGTGGAAGAATTTTTTCGTAGATGAGATAAAAATAGAAAAGCTATTAAATCCCATCAAGCTAGTTCCTTATGAAAATAAACTCTATCTAGGGTATTACTATAAAAATCAGATCTGCATAAAATCCTTTAATTTAGAGGAAGACTTATGGAGTGAATCCATAGTATTAACGGATAATAGGGATAAGCTTTATTTGGACCTAATCTATGATGAGGGCCTTTTCCACTTGGCCTATTCTGAATATAAAGAAGGGAATTATGTAATAAAATATAAGCGCTTTAATGGTCAGAATTTTATTAAGGAAGATGAAGTGGAAATGTCACGTAAATCCAATGCTTCAACCCCAACCTTCATAAGGAAGGCTGATAAGTTATGGCTTTGCTGGAATGAATCCTTTATTATTTACAGTAGATATAGTAAGGATTTTGGAAGGACATGGAGTCATCTACAGACTTGGGAAGAGGGTAGGAGGCAGAGTATAGTAAGATATAAATATGCTACTAATAACTTAAAGGATATGGTCCTAGACCATGCCTTTGGTACCATCTATCCAGATATAAAGTTTATAGGTTTTTATTAAGGAGCTTTAGTAAAGAGATAAATAAAGATAAAGAAGTATAAAGAAAGATAAGCTCTTTAGTACAAAGTTCTTTAATGAAAAAATTTATAAAAGTGTTTATTGGAACTTAGCTATTTAATGTTAGGCAATCTATAAAGGCATAAAAAAAGACTCCCGAAAGGGAGTCTTCATCCTATAAAGGATGGAACAAAATCGTTCAAAAGGGGTATTGGGAATAGAGATCTTTCTTAAGGTTATCAGGGGGATAACCTCTATTAAATTAGAGCAAAAGTCGACATATTATGCAAGTTTTTTTTTATAAAATTAATAAATATATGGGAGATTTTCTTTGTAAAAATAAAGAATTCCTATATAATAGTATTGGGATAAATTTTGACCGATATGGGATATTATATGATGAGGTGGATTTATGATATACTTAGATAATTGTGCGACGACTAAGATTCGACAAGAAGTATTAAAGAAGATGTATGATAGTTACTTAGATGATTTTGGTAATCCTTCATCTTTGCATAGATTAGGTTTCAAGGCTGAAAAGAGGATTAAGGAAGCCAGGGAGATAATAGCTGACTATTTAAAGGTAGATAGTAGTGAATTATTCTTTACTTCCGGTGGAACTGAAAGCAACAATATAGCTGTCCAGAGTATTATAAACGGTTCCCAAAGAAAGGGTAACCATATTATTACTACTAAAATAGAACACCCTTCAGTCTTAAATATAATGAAGAAGTATGAAAGTCAAGGCTTTAGGGTCACTTATTTAGATGTGAATTCCTATGGGGAGTTAGATTTAGATGAATTGGAAAAAAGTATTTGTGATGATACTATATTAGTGTCTATAATCCACGTAAATAATGAAATAGGTACTATACAGGATATTAAGAGGGTTAAGGAGATTATGGGGAAGGAAAATCCCAATGCCCTACTTCATGTAGACGGGGTACAATCCTTTGGTAAGATTCCTTTTAATTTAAAGGCCCTAGGTGTAGATACCTTCTCCTTCAGTGGCCATAAGGTCCATGGGCCCAAGGGGGTAGGTGGCTTATACATCCGAAAGGGCTTAAAACTAGATCCCATAGTCTACGGTGGCAACCAGGAATTTGGCTTAAGATCGGGAACGGAAAATGTACAAGGTATAATTGGCTTTGGTGAGGCCGTAAGGATTTTAAGTTCAAATTTTGAGGAAGAAGCTAAACATGTAGAGAATTTAAGAAGAAAGATGGTAGAGGCCTTAAGTGAGGAAATTGAAGATATCAGGATAAATACACCACTTGAAAATAGCTCTCCCTATATATTAAATATATCCTTCCTTCACACAAGGGGAGAGGTTCTTCTACATTATCTAGAGGAAAAGGAGATATATGTGTCTACAGGTTCAGCCTGCTCCTCCAAGGGGACTGAAAAAAGCCATGTCCTAAAGGCTCTAGGACTGAGGGATTTAGAAATAGATGGGGCCATTAGGATGTGTTTTTCCTATGAGAGTAAGGAAGAAGATATAGATTTTATAGTTAAGGCAATTAAAGACTCTGTCTTAGATATACGTAAGATAATGATGAGGTGATCAATTGAAAAGGGTAATTAGCGTAAGTATAGGAGAAATAGCCCTAAAGGGCTTAAATAGGGGATATTTTGAAGATAGTTTGATTAAGCAGATTATAAAAAATTTAAAGGATATAGGTTTTGATAATATATATAAGGAGCAGGGAAAGATCTATATAGAAGGGGATCCGGAAAATTATCCGGAGATGATCAATAGGCTGAAAAAAATCTTTGGCCTTGTCCATATATCCCCCTGTATTAGGACTAGCAAGGAGATTGAAGACATTCAGAAGGCTGCTAAAACCATTATGGCTGAAGCCATAGAAAATAAGCAGGTGAAGACCTTTAAGGTGGAGACTAATAGGACGGATAAATCCTTCCCTATTAAATCCCCAGAGCTATCTAGGAGGCTGGGTGGGACAATTCTAAAGGAGTTTAAGGTTTTAAAGGTGGATGTCCACAATCCAGATACCTATCTATATGTGGATATAAAGGATAAGGTCTACGTCTATACTGAAAAGATAAAAGCCTATGGAGGACTACCTGTTGGTAGCAATGGTAAGGGACTTTTACTCCTATCAGGGGGTATAGATAGTCCAGTTGCTGGATTTTTGATGGGTAAGAGGGGTCTAGCTATAGACTGCGTCCACTACCACTCCTATCCCTTCACCTCTGAAAGGTCCGAGGAGAAGGTAAAGGACCTAGCCAGGATATTGGCAAGATATATGGGCAAGATCAAATTCTACAGCGTAAATATCCTGCCTATCCAGAAGGAGATCAACCAAAAATGTCCTGAAAGGGAAATGACCATCATATCCAGGAGGTTTATGATGAGGATAGCGGAGAAGATAGCTGAGAAAAATGGCTATAAGGCCCTAATTACAGGAGAAAGCCTTGGCCAGGTGGCTAGCCAAACCATAGAGGGGATAACAGTGACCAATAGTTCAGTGGATATTCCAGTCCTAAGGCCTTTAATTGGTATGGATAAGGTGGACATAGTAGATATTGCAAAAGATATTGAAACTTATGAGACCTCTATTTTACCCTTTGATGATTGCTGTACAGTCTTTTTACCTAAACATCCGGTAACCAAGCCTAGGGTGGAGGATATAGAAAGGTCTGAAGAAAACCTAAATGTAGAAGAGCTGGTAGAAGAAGCTGTAGCCAATATGAAGGTCTACACAATCGAATAATTAGGAATTGAAAAGCAGAAATCCTTATGGATTTTTGCTTTTTTATATTTCTTATTACAACAATATTTTGAAAATATTTAATAATACTAAACATAAAGTTTAATAATAGTCTTAAGAATGGCTAAAAATAAATAAATATGGGGAAATATTTTTGTAAAAATTTATAAAAAATATATTGACTATGACTATAATTTTTTTTATAATTATGTAGTCAAAAAGTTTAGTAAGAATAAACAAATAGTTAACTATAAGTTAACTTTTAGGAGGAGAATTTTGTGAATATAGGAGAGAAGATTAAACGGTTGAGAATTAAGAATTCTCTGACACAGGAAGAGTTAGCCGATAGGTGTGAACTGACAAAGGGCTTTATTTCCCAGGTTGAACGGGATTTGACCTCTCCTTCAATAGCAACCCTAGTAGATATATTAGAATGTTTGGGAACTAATTTGCAGGAATTTTTTAATGAAAGTTTAGATGAGAAGGTAGTATTTACCAAGGATGATATTTTCGAAAGCGAGAACGAAGAGTTAAACTACATTATAAAATGGGTAGTTCCAAATGCTCAAAAAAATTCCATGGAGCCAATACTGGTGGAGCTGGAAGCTGAAGGTAGGACTAAGGAGGATTCTCCCCATGAGGGTGAAGAGTTCGGTTATGTAATCAGCGGCAGCATCTTCCTCCATATAGGCAACGAAAGGTATAGGGTAAAAAAAGGGGAAAGTTTTTATTTTAAAGCTAACTCCAATCACTATATAGAAAATGCAGGAAAATCAAAAGCTAAAATAATTTGGGTTAGTACGCCACCAAGTTTTTAGTATAGAGGGGGAAGCAAAATGCACATAATAGACTTGCAAAACATTACAATGGAATACAATGGTGTCAAGGTATTAGACAACATCAACCTATATGTAAGGAAAAATGAATTTTTAACTCTTCTAGGCCCAAGTGGATGCGGCAAAACCACTACCCTGAGGATAATAGGTGGCTTTGAGGAACCTACTGAAGGAAGGGTTATTTTCGAAAATAAGGATATAACCAAGTTACCTCCCTATCAGAGAAAGATCAATACGGTTTTTCAAAAATACGCCCTATTCCCTCATATGGATGTATATGACAATATAGCCTTTGGGTTGAAGATTAAGAAAACCCCGGCCGATGTAATAGATAAGAAGGTTAAGGAGATGCTGAGGCTGGTAGACCTAGAAGGCTTTGAACATAGGGAGATAGATTCCTTAAGCGGTGGACAGCAACAAAGGATTGCCATAGCTAGGGCTTTGGTAAATGAACCAGAGGTTTTATTATTAGATGAACCCCTAGGGGCCTTGGACTTAAAATTAAGAAAAGAGATGCAGATAGAACTTAAGAATATGCAAAAAAGGCTAGGAATTACATTTATATATGTAACCCATGATCAGGAAGAAGCCTTGACCATGTCTGATACTATAGCCGTAATGAATAAGGGAAAGATCCAGCAGATTGGTACCCCAATAGATATCTATAATGAACCTAAGAATGCCTTTGTAGCAAAATTCATTGGGGAAAGCAACATTATAGATGGGGTAATGCATGAGGATTTTGTGGTGGAAATTGCTGGAGCTATCTTTGACTGTGTAGATAAGGGCTTCGGTAAAAAAGAACTAGTGGATGTTGTAATTAGGCCAGAGGACTTGATGATCAAACCTGTGGGAGAGGGTAAGTTACAGGGGGTAGTAGAGTCTGTTACCTTTAAGGGAGTCCATTATGAGATGATCGTCAAGGCGGCAGATTTTGATTGGAAGGTTCATTCAACAGTCATGGAAGATGTGGGAAGGGAAGTAGGCTTAGATGTGCTGCCTGAAAACATCCACATCATGAAGAAGGTGGTAAACTCATGAGAAAGGCCACTTTCCCCTATTTAATTTGGATCTTTATATTTACCATCGTACCCCTATTTCTGGTGTTATATTTTGCCTTTACAACTGGGGATAGCCAAAACTTTAGTACTTTTCAATTTAGTCTAGAGAATTTTAAGAGGTTTTTAGACCCAGTTTATATAAATGTCTTGATACGCTCTATAAGATTAGCTTTTGTTTCAACCATACTATGTTTGATTGTAGGTTTCCCTATTGCCTATATTATTTCCAGGGAAAAACCCAATAGGCAAAATCTAATGATTTTAATGTTCGTCATCCCCATGTGGATGAACTTCCTATTGAGAACCTACGCCTGGTTAACCCTACTAGGAAGAAATGGTTTTGTTAACAACCTACTAACGAGAATGGGCTTTCAAGCCTTAGACTTGATGTATAACGATAAGGCGGTTCTTTTGGGTATGGTGTATAACTTCTTACCCTTTATGGTTTTGCCCATCTATTCCGTCTTAACTAAGATAGATAAAAACCTTTTAGAAGCTGCTGAGGATTTGGGAGCCAACAGGGCTACCACCTTTAGGAAGGTTATATTACCCTTGAGTTTACCAGGGGTTGTAACTGGAACAACCATGGTCTTTATTCCGGCCATGAGCACCTTTGTAATTTCCAGCCTCTTGGGTGGAAACAAATCAAACCTAATCGGAAATTTAATCGAGCGTCAGTTTAGATGGACTGGAGATTGGCATTTTGGTTCATCCATGTCCATAATCCTGATGGTATTTATCTTGCTGACCATGGCTATAACTAATAAATTTGACAAGGAGAAAGAGGGAAGGGGTGGAGGATTATGGTAAGCAGGTGGTTAAAAAGGTTTTACGTATTCTTGATATTCCTGTTCCTATATGCCCCCATAATGGTCTTAATCGTCTACTCCTTCAATGACTCAAGGATTAGGGGCACATGGTCTGGCTTTACCCTTAGGTGGTATATTGAACTCTTTAGGGATCCAACCATCCTAAAGGCCTTATATAACACCATCTTAGTTGCAGTTCTGGCAGCTATTATTTCTACCATCATAGGTACCCTAGCAGCTATTGGAATCCATAATATGCCTGGTTTAAGTAAGAGGATAATTCTAAACTTAAACTATATTCCAGTATTAAATCCGGATATAGTTACGGCCGTATCCCTAATGGTTTTATATAGATTTTTAAAGTTGGATTTTGGCTTTACCACCATGCTATTATCCCATATAACCTTCTGTATACCCTATGTGGTACTATCGGTACTTCCTAAGCTAAGGCAGCTTAACGTACATTTAGCTGAGGCTGCCATGGATTTAGGTGCCACGCCCTTTTATGCCTTTAGGAAGGTAATAATTCCAGAGATTATGCCAGGGATTATAACTGGAGGCTTAATGGCCTTTACCCTATCAATAGACGATTTCGTAATAAGCTTTTTCACTACGGGTAATGGGGTATCCAACTTAAGTATAGAGATATTTTCCATGTCTAAAAGGGGAATCAACCCTACTATAAATGCTTTATCAACCATTATGTTTTTAAGCATACTGATCCTTTTATTGATTATCAATAAGAGGACGGAAAAACTAGATGAAAGAGGTGCAAGGATTGAAAAGAACTAAAGTCTTATTACTACTGGTCTTAGTATTAATATTAGCTACTGTAGCCACTGCCTGCGGAGATCAAAGGCCTACTATCAACGTATATAACTATGGGGACTATATAGACCCTGAAATTCTTAAGGAATTTGAAGAGGAATTCGGCATTAAGGTCAATTACTCCATGTATGAAACTAATGAGGATATGTATATTAAGTTAAAGCAGGGTGGAAGCAGCTTTGACGTAATATTTCCTTCCGACTATATGATTGAAAGAATGGTTGGGGAAGGGATGTTGCAAAAGATAAATAAGGATAATGTGCCTAATCTAGCAAATGTGCATGAGGACTTCCTAGGCTTGGAATATGATCCCAACAACGATTATTCAGTTCCATATATGTGGGGAACGGTAGGTATAGTATATAATACCACTATGGTAGATGATGTGGTGGATAGTTGGGACATCTTATGGGATGAAAAATATGCAGGCCAAATCATAATGTTAGACAGCCAAAGGGATTCTATAGCTGTGGCCCTAAAAAAACTAGGTTATTCTATGAATACTAGAAGTGTGGAAGAATTGGAAGCGGCTAAGGAAGAGTTGATTAAGCAAAAACCACTGGTCTATGCATATCTAGGAGACCAGGTTAAGGATGCCATGGTTGCAGGGGATGCAGCCTTAGCAGTAGTCTATTCAGGTGATGCTATAGCCATTATGAGGGAAAATCCAGACATTCAATTTGCCATACCTAAGGAAGGAACCAACCTGTGGTTTGACTGTATGGTAATACCTAGTACTGCTGAAAATAAGGAAGGGGCAGAGGCCTTTATCAACTTCCTATGCAGGCCTGAAATAGCTGCAAGAAACGCCGAATATCTAGGCTATTCTACACCCATTAAGGAAGCTAGACAGCTTTTACCAGATTATATGAAAGATTCTGAGGTGGCCTTCCCAGAGTTAGAGGAGGTTTTAAAGATAACTGAGATCTTTAAAGACCCAAGGGATATAGTTGAAGAATACGATAGGATTTGGACAGAGCTACACTCTCAATAATAGAAGATTAGTATTAGGTATCCAAATCAAAGACAGGCATTGAAATCAAAGATTTCAATGCCTTTTTTAATGCCTGGGATTCCTATTTACGATATCAATGGCTTTAACTAGGGCGCTAATTACATCTGCATTAAATTGATAATTTAAGTTATTGATCCTTTGGTAGATTAGGCCTTTATCACTTACTACATATTTGGGAGGTAGAGAATTAAGGGCAATGGCCATTATATCCATACGACACTGCTTACAGCTACAATTTAACTCTACATCCTTTTTTTCTATTAGGCGGTCTAAATTCAGCTTAACTTCATATTCCATCAGATTATGCATTTCCATAATATATCCCCCCTTACCCTATAACCTTAATTTATTATAACATTAAAAGAATCCGGAATTTATTAACATTTATTATTATTTAGCCCATTAACTAGATACCCATTTTAGTGAAGGTTTGAATAGTGTTATATATTTTCTTGGGTATTAATAAAATATATGTGAAGAATTCCTTAAAATTCATTAAAAGATACATAGCGGATTAAGCTCATATAAATAGCTATATTTTAAAGGATTTACCTGCTAGCTTATGGAAGTTTTAATTAAGAAATTAAAAAGGTGGGGTTTTATGGATATTCAATTTTATGGTGCAGCTAGGATGGTCACAGGCTCTAATTTTCTCTTAACCACTAAGAATTATAAGATCTTAATCGACTGCGGCATGTTTCAGGGTAATAAGGAAAAGGAAAGGATGAACTTTGAACCCTTTTCCTATGAAGTTGGTGATATCGACTACCTAATCCTAACCCATGCCCATATTGACCACAGCGGTAGGATTCCTAAGCTAGTTAAGGATGGCTTTAGGGGTAAGATCCTCTGTACTAAGGCCACCTATGACCTATGTAGCATTATGCTTTTAGATAGTGCTAAGATTCAGGAAGCAGATGTGGAATGGGAAAATAAAAAGAGGCTTAGGGCAGGTAAGCCACCCCTTGAACCTCTCTATACTATGAGGGATGCTGAAATCAGCTTAAATTATTTTTCTTCCTATTATTATGACCAAAGAATCAGGCTAAATGAGGAAATTACCATACGTTTTAAGGATGCAGGCCATATTTTAGGTTCCTCTATAGTTGAAATCTGGGTTAGGGAAGATGGAGAGACTACTAAGATAGTATTTTCAGGGGATTTGGGCATGCCAGGAAGGCCCATCATTAGACAGCATGAATATATATTTGATGCAGATTATTTAATATTAGAATCCACCTATGGAGATAAAAATCATGAGCCCTTTAAAGATAGTAGTGAGAAATTGATAGATATAATCAATAGGACAGTCCTAAGGGGAGGTACAGTTATCATACCTTCCTTTGCAGTAGGCAGGACCCAGGAGATAATATATGAACTAAATAAGTATTATGATAGAAATCCAGCCCTAGAGGAATATGTGAAAATCCCCATATATGTAGACAGCCCCCTAGCTGTTAATGCTACTGAGGTATTCCAGAGGAATTCTTCCAGCTTCAATGATGAGGCTAAGGAAATGATATTAAGTGGAGATAACCTCTTCCAGTTTGAAAATTTAAGGTATGTCAAGACTACAGAGGAGTCTATGGCTTTAAATAAGGCTAGCTATCCTAAGGTCATAATTTCATCCAGCGGCATGGCTACAGCAGGTAGGGTTAGGCACCATTTAAAGCATAACCTTTGGGATCCAAGGAATAGCCTGGTTTTCGTCGGCTATCAGGCTGAGGGTACCCTGGGTAGGATCTTACTGGATGGGGCTAAGAGGGTAAAACTACTAGGTGAGGAGATAGACGTTCAACTGGAGATATATGATTTAGAGGGGTTTTCCGGCCATGCAGACCAAAGGACCCTGTTGAATTGGATAGGCAAATTTAGATATAAGCCAAAGAAGATCTTCCTAGTCCATGGTGAGGAAGAACCAGCAAGGGTACTTAGTGGATTAATAGAGGAGAAGTACAATATAGAGACCATAATTCCTAACTATGGTGATAAGATTAATATTACCAAGGAAAAGGTTGAGATCAGAAGGGGTATGAGCATAGACCCAGTTATGCTTAAGCAGGATATAGAAAATGAAATTGAAGAAGCCTATAAGAAGATTGAAGCCCTTAAAAGTAAGAGTAGCCAAGAGGAGGCTGAAAATATCAGCAAGAACTATGATGAATTAAAGAATAAGATAATTGAACTAAAGAATAGCCTAATGGATTTAAATATCTTATTAAGCAAATAAGATAATCAAATAATAGTATATAATATGCAAATTGATTAATTAAATGTGTAAACAAGACTAGATGGATAATATAATTTCAATAGCGGAGGTTAAAGTATGAAGTATATAGAGAACTACTCAAATGATCCAAGATACAATCTAGCCTTTGAGGAATACTGTTTCAAATATATGCCAAGGGATGAGGACTATATCCTACTATGGATCAATGGTCCCTCTATTATAATAGGAAGGAATCAAAACACCCTGGAAGAGATTAATTTAGAATACGTAAGGGAGAACAATATCCAGGTAGTCCGAAGGATTACTGGAGGAGGGGCTGTTTATCATGATTTAGGGAATCTAAATTTTTCCATAATTACCAACTCCCATGGAAGAAGCCTAATTGATTTTAAGAAATATAACATGTCCATAGTCAAATCCTTACAACAACTAGGTGTAAACTGTGAACTATCTGGAAGAAACGATATAACTATTGAATGCAAGAAGTTCTCAGGTATTGCCCAATCCATCTGGAAGGGCAGGGTTTTGAATCATGGAACCTTATTATTCGATACTAAATTAGATGTTCTGTCTAAGGCTTTAAATGTTAAGAAGGATAAGATTGAATCAAAAGGGGTTAAGTCTGTAAGGAGTAGGGTCACAAATATTAAGGACTATTTGAATATAGATGTTGGCATAGAGGAATTTAGGGAGATTTTACTAAAACATCTTTTTGAAACTAAGGATATTAGTCCTCATATCTTGAAGCTAACTGAAGAGCAGCTGGCAGAGATAGATAGGCTCTTTAAAGAAAAGTATTCTAGTTGGGAGTGGAACTTTGGTCACTCTCCTGCCTTTAATTATAAAAACTATAGGCGTTTTCCCTTTGGCTCTATAGAAGTCAGGTTGGAGGTAAAAAACGGCATCATCAATAAAGCTAAGATTTACGGCGACTTCTTTGGTACAGAGGATATTGAGAAATTAGAGGAGATTTTAAAGGGCTTAAAGTATAGGAGGGAGGATTTAGTCGAAGCTTTAGCTGAGGTGGAGTTAAAGAGATTTTTCGGTCCAATTGAGTTAGATGATTTTATAGATTTACTCATGGATTAAAATAAAAATTTAATTAAATTTTTTAGGGTGAAATTGCAATTTCTTTTCATGGAAATTGCAATTTCTCTATTCATTTTTTAAAAAAATCAGATAGACAAATTACGAATTGAAAGTTTACGTTTTCCTAATTTCAAAAACGGCTAATTCAAGTAATTGGTAACGGTTTCTCAACTTCAAAAATCACTTGTTTTTATAAATTAATATGATATGATAATGATGAAGATAGATTCATTTTTGACAAAACAATAGGAAAATGAGGAGGTATTTTTGATGGAAAAGAAAACCTTAGTTTTAGGAGTAATCGGTTCAGACGTCCACGCTGTTGGAAATAAGATACTTGATTATTCCTTAACAAATGCAGGATTTAATGTCGTGAATATTGGAGTATTATCACCACAGGAAGATTTCATCAATGCAGCAATCGAGACTAATGCTGATGCTATCTTAGTATCTTCACTTTACGGTCATGGTGAAATCGATTGTAGAGGCATGAGGGAAAAATGTGATGAAGCTGGTTTAAAAGACATCTTACTTTATGTAGGAGGAAATATAGTAGTAGGTAAACAAGATTGGGAAGAAGTTGAGGCTAGATTTAAAGCTATGGGATTCGATAGAGTATATCCACCTGGAACTTCAGTAGATACTGCCATTAGGGATTTAAAAGAAGATTTAGGCCTTGAGTAGATCGAATTAGAGGGGATATTATGAACTGTTATATTTTCATAGATTTTGGAAGCACATATACAAAGGTTACTCTAGTAGATAAGGATAAGGAAGAAATAGTTGCAACGGCCAAGTCATATACGACTGTTCAAACGGATGTTATGATAGGCTACCAAAAGGCGCTAGAGGAGCTTTTTTCTAAAGTAGAAGGAGAAGTTAATATAGTAAAGAAACTAGCCTGTTCATCGGCTGCAGGTGGTTTGAAGATGATCGCCATCGGTTTAGTACCTGAATTAACTGCAGAAGCGGCAAAGAGGGCTGCTCTAGGAGCTGGAGCCAGAGTAATAAATACTTACAGTCATTTTTTAAATAAAGGCGAAGTCTTAGAGATCAAGAATTCAATTGCCGATATGATTCTACTTGCCGGAGGAACTGATGGGGGCAACACTGAATGTATACTCCATAATGCTAGAATGTTAGCCGAATATGGAATAAGTGTCCCTATAGTGGTTGCGGGCAATAAATCCTGTAACGATGAAATAGCTGAGATTTTCGATGGCAGGGTAGAGTATTATATTACAGAGAACGTTATGCCCACTTTAAATAATATAAATGTGGAACCGGCTAGGGAGACCATAAGAAGCATCTTTATGAGAAAAATCGTCCATGCCAGGGGCATGAAGAATATAGAAAAGGAGATCTCAGGTATCCTAATGCCGACCCCAGCTGCAGTGTTAAAGGCTGCTGAAACCCTAGCTTTAGGTACTAAGAACGAAGATGGTATAGGAGATTTAGCAGTAGTAGATATTGGTGGTGCTACAACTGATGTCCATTCTATAGGTGAAGGAGCACCAAGCAAACCAGGAGTCTTCTTAAGGGGTTTGGAAGAACCTTTAGCTAAGAGGACTGTAGAAGGCGATTTAGGCATGAGATATTCTTCAATATCCGTATATGAGGCGGCTGGTAAGCGTATGATGAAGAAATACTTGAATATAGAAGAGTACGACCTAGAAGCAGAATTTAGGAAGAGATATGAGAATACCTCATTCGTAGCAGAAGATGAAAAGGATATAGTTTTTGATGAAGCTATGGCAAAGGTATGTGCAGACATCTCTATGAAACGACATGCTGGTGTAGTAGAAGCTATTTACTCACCACTTGGAACTATGTATTCTCAAACAGGTAAAGATTTGATGGAATTGCCCTATGTTATAGGAACTGGTGGGGTAATCGTAAATAGTAGAAATCCAAAAGCTATCTTAGAGGCTACTAAGTTTACTATGGATGATCCAACATCATTGAAACCAAGAAATCCAAAATTCTTAATAGATAAAAGATATATCTTATCAGCTATGGGACTGCTTTCTACTTTAGATGCTGATATGGCAGTTCGTATGTTGAAAAAATATATTGTTAAATGTGAAGACAATCATTTATTGGTAAAAAACCAGGGTAAATGCCTTTAATAAAAATATTGTATAATGTGGAGGTAATACAATGGAATTGAAAAATAAAAGATGGACTGATGAAGAATTTTTCAAAGTTAGGGAAGAAGTTCTAAGCCAATGGCCAACTGGTAAGGAAGTAGACTTACAAGAAGCTGTTGATTACTTAAAGAAAGTGCCAGAGGAAAAGAACTTTGCTATAAAACTAAAAAAGGCTAAGGAAGAAAAGAGAACACTAGCTCAACCAAGAGCAGGTGTAGCCTTAATCGATGACCATATTGAATTACTTAACTACTTAGATAAGGAAGGCGGAGCTGATTTCTTACCTTCAACTATCGACTCTTATACTAGACAAAACAGATATGAGGAATGTGAAGTAGGTATAGACGAATCAATTAAAGCTGGTAGGTCAATGTTAAATGGATTCCCAGCTGTTAACCACGGAATTAAGGGTTGTAGAAAGGTTTATGAAAGTGTTAATCTACCAGTTCAGGCAAGACATGGTACACCTGATTCAAGACTATTAGCTGAAATAATCCACGCTGGTGGCTGGACTTCCAACGAGGGTGGTGGTATCAGCTACAACGTTCCATATGCTAAAGCAGTACCTATAGAAAAGAGTATCAGGGACTGGCAATACTGCGACAGACTAGTTGGCTTCTACGAAGAACAAGGTATCACATTAAACAGAGAGCCATTTGGACCATTAACAGGTACTCTAGTACCACCATCCATGTCAAATGCAGTAGGTATAATTGAAGCCTTATTAGCTGCAGAACAAGGAGTTAAAAACATTACTGTAGGTTACGGCCAATGTGGTAACTTAGTACAAGACGTAGCTGCAGTAAGGGCTTTAGAAGAACAAACAGAAGAATACTTAGCTGAATATGGCTATAAGGATATGGTAATTACAACAGTATTCCATCAATGGATGGGTGGATTCCCAGAAGACGAAGCTAGGGCATTTGGTGTTATATCCTTAGGTTCAACTGCTGCTGCCTTATCAGGTGCAACTAAGGTTATAGTTAAGACACCACACGAAGCTGTAGGTATCCCAACTAAGGAAGCAAATGCTGCTGGAATTAGAGCTACTAAGATGATCTTAAACATGTTAGAAGGACAAAGATTACCAGACAGCAAGGCATTACAAGCTGAAATTGAAATCATCAAGGCTGAAACTAAATGCATCCTTGATAAGGTATTCGAATTAGGTAATGGCGACCTAGCAGTAGGTACTGTTAAGGCCTTTGAACAAGGAGTATTAGATATTCCATTTGCTCCATCCAAGTACAATGCAGGTAAAATATTACCAGCTAGGGATAATGAAGGTTGCGTAAGATACTTAATGACTGGAAATATTCCACTATCAAAAGACCTATTAGACTTCAACAGAGCTAGATTAGAAGAAAGAGCTAAATTTGAAGGAAGAGAAGTTGGCTTCCAAATGACTGTAGATGATATCTTTGCAGTAGGTAAAGGAAAATTAATAGGAAGACCGGAGGGGATGTAATTATGAAAATAGTAGATTTAGTATGCGCAGAAGGTAAAACAGGTTTTTATTTCGACGATCAAAAAGCTATAAAAGCTGGTGCTAAGCATGACGGTATGTTCTACTTAGGAGAGCCTATGATTGAAGGCTTCACTCAAGTTAGACAAGCTGGTGAAAGTATTTCAGTATTACTTATCCTTGAAGATGGCCAAGTAGCTCATGGAGACTGTGCTGCAGTTCAATATTCAGGAGCAGGCGGAAGGGATCCATTATTCTTAGCTCAAGATTTCATACCTGTAATTGAAGGACCTATTAAAGAAAAATTAGTTGGAAGAGACGTATCAACTTTCAAAGAGTTAGCAGAAGAAATTGACCACTTGGAAATAGATGGTAAGAGACTTCACACTGCTATTAGATACGGTGTAACTCAGGCTTTACTAGATGCAACAGCTAAGGCTAACAAGGTAACTATGGCTGAAGTTGTGCAAAAAGAGTACAACACAGGTGTAGAATTGGCTAGAGTTCCAATCTTTACACAATCCGGTGACGATAGATATACAAATGCTGACAAGATGATCATAAAAGAAGCAGACGTATTACCACATGGTCTATTTAATAACGTTGAAGAAAAATTAGGTCTTCAAGGTGAAAAACTTCTAGCTTATGTTGAGTGGTTAAGGGATAGGGTATTAAACTTTAGAACTAGGGAAGATTATCAACCAACATTCCACATCGACGTATACGGAACTATTGGAGAATTATTAGACAATGATACAGAGAAAATGGCAGATTATCTAGTAAAACTAGAAGAAGCTGCTAAGCCATTTAAATTAAGAATCGAAGGACCAATGGATGTTGGCTCAAGAGAAGGCCAAATGGAAGCTATGAGGGACCTAAGGATTGCACTAGAAGAAAGGGGATGCTCAGTAGAGTTAGTAGCAGACGAATGGTGCAATACTCTAGAAGACGTAAAATACTTTGTTGACAACAAGGCTGGTCATATGATCCAAGTTAAGACTCCAGACCTTGGTGGAGTAAACAATACAATAGAGGCTCTATTATATTGTAAAGATAACGGCCTTGGAGCATACTCAGGCGGAACTTGTAATGAAACTAGCAGAAGTGCAGAAGTTTGTACAAACATAGCTATGGCTTGTGGTGCTACTCAAATATTAGCAAAACCAGGTATGGGTGTTGACGAAGGTATCATGATCGTTAACAATGAAATGAACAGGGTATTAGCTCTAAGCAGTAGAAGAAAGTAAGCTCAGTATGTATAAAGGTGGGATATAATGAGACAAATTGACGCTGGGTTAATAACTGAATCAGTTAAGAAAATGGTTATGGAAGCCAATTATTTTCTCCCAGAGGATGTATATAGTACTATAAAGGAAGCTCAGGATAAGGAAGAATGGCAACTTGCATCTGACATCCTAGATAAAATATTGCAAAATGCTGACATAGCTAAGAATGACCAAGTTCCAATGTGCCAAGATACTGGTATGGCGGTAGTATTTGTGGAAATGGGTCAAGAAGTTAGCATAGTTAACGGTTATATAGAAGATGCAATCAATCAAGGTATTAGGGAAGGCTATGAAGAGGGTTATTTAAGAAAGTCTGTAGTGGGAGATCCTTTAAATAGAGTTAATACTAAGGATAATACGCCAGGAATTATCCACTATTCAATAGTTCCAGGTGATAAGTTAAAGATTACTGTTGCTCCTAAGGGATTCGGTTCAGAAAATATGTCTAGATTAAAGATGTTAAAACCTGCTGAAGGATTAGAAGGAGTAAAGGATTTTGTCCTAGAAACCGTCGAATTAGCTGGGCCTAATCCTTGCCCACCTATAGTTGTAGGAGTTGGAATAGGCGGAACTATGGAAAAAGCAGCTTTTCTAGCTAAGAAATCCCTAATGAGATCTTTTGATAGCTACAATGAAAATCCTTTCTATGCTGATTTAGAGAAGGAGCTATTAGAAAAGATCAATGAGTTAGGAATAGGACCTCAAGGTTTCGGTGGCAAAACTACAGCCTTAAGGGTATTCATTGAGTACTACCCAACTCATATAGCAGGATTACCAGTAGCTGTTAATATTCAATGTCATGCTGCTAGACATAAAGAAGTAGTACTTTAGGAGGGTAATTATGAAAAAATTAACTACACCTTTAAAAGTTGAAGATTTGAAAGACCTTAAAGCTGGTGACAATGTAACTATAACTGGATATATATATACGGCTAGGGATGCAGCCCATAAGAGGCTGGTTGAACTATTAGAAGAGGGTAAGGAGTTACCTATAGACTTAGAAGGGGCCATAATCTACTATGTTGGCCCCACTCCTGCTAGAGAAGGAGAGCCAATAGGGTCTGCTGGACCTACTACAAGCTATAGGATGGATTCCTATACGCCACAACTATTAGACCAAGGCTTACTTGGTATGATAGGTAAGGGTAAAAGAAGTCAGGAAGTAAAAGATAAGATAGTAGAAAAGGGAGCGGTATATTTTGCAGCTATCGGCGGAGCTGCAGCTCTAATTAAGAAAGCTATAAAATCAGCTGAAATAGTTGCCTATGAAGATCTAGGAGCAGAAGCTATAAGAAAGATTTATGTAGAGGATTTTCCAGTGACAGTAGTTAACGATGCTCACGGAAATGATCTATATCAATCTGGTAGAAAGGAATATTTGCAATGGTTGAAAGAAAACTAGAGATTAAAAAGATGGCCACAGCTGGCTCACTTGAATCCAATGATATCCTTATTATGATTTCAAAAGGCGAAGGAAAGATCGATATAGAATTGGAAAGTGTCGTCGAAAAGCAATTTGGCGAAGATATTAAAAAAGTTATCCATGACACCCTAGTAGAGGAAGGAATAACCGATGCAAAGGTTATAGCAAAGGACAAGGGAGCATTGGACTTTACCATTAGAGCAAGGGTAAGGGCTTGCGTTAAGAGAGGAGTGGAAAATTAATGAACTATAGGACACTGCTCTTCATACCAGGAAATAATCCTGGTATGCTCCAAAGCTCGGATATTCTTGGTGCCGACGGCATTATCATAGACTTAGAAGATGCTGTTGCATTAACAGAAAAAGACGCAGCTAGGATTTTAGTAAGGGAATATTTGTTGACCTTTAAACCAGAGGGAAATTATTTTATTAGAATTAATCCATTAGATAGCCCATACTTCTATGATGATTTAGAGGCTATTAAGGATTTAGATATTACTGGCTTAGTACTTCCAAAGGCTAGTGTAGAATCTATGGCTGCCCTGGAAGATTACCTAGATAAAAATGATTTAGACTTTGAAGTTATCGCATTAATAGAAAATGCCATGGGATTAGAGACTGCCTTAGACATAGTCAGGGCATCTAAGAGGATAGTAGGCCTATTCTTAGGTGCTGAGGACCTAACCCTTGATTTAGGGGCTAAGAGGACTAAGGAATCAAAAGAGATAGAATATGCTAGATCCAAGATCATTGCAGCTGCAAAGGCTGCTGGTATTCAGGCTTTAGACACTCCTTTCACTGATACTGATGATTTAGAAGGCTTAAAAATCGATACTAGAAATGCCAAAGATCTAGGTATGACAGGTAAGACTGTAATCAGCCCTAGACATGTTGACATAATAAACCAGGTATTTACACCTACTCAAAAAGAAATCGACTATGCCTTAAGGGTAGTAGAAGGAGTTAAGGGAGCAAAGGAAAAAGGTTTAGGTGCTTTCTCCTTAGAAGGAAAGATGATTGACGCGCCAATAATTAAGAGGGCCCTAAACGTATTAAAGACCAGCGGAGACTATAAGGAGGAATATGATGAATTACTTGAGTAGTACTGATTTAAGAACTGTAAAGGTTTTAGAGCAGGCTGAATTTCCTTCTAAAGTTAATGCACGTAATAAGGTAGTAGAAGATACTGCAAAGCTAATCAAGGAACTAGGTATTAAGGATAATGCAGTTCTTTCCTTCCACCACCACCTAAGAAACGGAGACTATGTATTAAATACTATAATGAAGGAAGTTCAAAGACAAGGCATAAAAGGAATTACTCTAGTAGCAAGCTCCTTGTTCCCTATACATGCTGAAATGATACCCTTACTGGAAGATGGAACTATTGAAAATATTGTTACATCCTATATCAGTGGAGATCTTGGAAGAGCAATTAGTTATGGTAAATTAAAAGGCAAAATTATAATGCAGTCCCATGGTGGTAGAGCTAGGTCTATATTAAATGGGGAAATAGAAATCGATGTTGCCTTTATTGCATCACCAAGTGCAGATGCTCATGGAAATATATCAGGGGTAAATGGACATAATACGTGCGGTACACTAGGTTATGCCATAGCAGACAGCTTAAAGGCTAAGAAGGTAGTAGCTGTAACAGATGCCTTAGTGGAATATCCAAACTATCCGGCGGATATCACTGAAGACTATGTAGATTACGTACTAGTAATTGATTGCATTGGTCGTAAGGAAGGTATAGTGTCAGGTACTACAAGGGTAACTAGGGACCCAGTAGGCTTAAAGATAGCAAAGGATACCTTAAAGGTAATGGAAGCTACAGGCTTATTAAAGGAAGGATTCAGCTATCAAAGTGGTGCTGGTGGAATCTCCCTAGCAGTTACAGCCTTCTTAAAGGAATATATGATCGAAAATAACATTAAGGGTAGCTTTGCATCAGGGGGAATAACAGGTCATCTAACACAAATGCTAGAAGAAGGCTTATTCTCAGCCCTATTTGATGTCCAATGCTTCGACTTAGAATCCATAGAATCCTTAAAGAGGAATCCAAACCATATAAGGATGAGTGCTTCTCAATACGGTAATCCAGAAGTATCAGCGGTTGTAGATAAGCTAGATTTCGTTATTTTAGGTGCTACAGAAATAGATGTTAACTTTAACGTTAATGTAACTTCAGGAGCAGACGGAGTATTGATGGGTGGATCAGGTGGACATCAAGATACTGCAGCAGGCAGTAAGGTATCCATCATAGTATCTAAGCTATTCTCATCGAGGATACCTGTAATCAAGGACAGGGTAGATGTAATAACTACGCCAGGAACTACGGTAGATGTGTTGGTAACAGAAAGGGGTATTTGCGTAAATCCATTGAGAACGGACCTAATAGAAGCCTTTAAGGAAGCTAAGTTAGAAATTGTAGACATTAAGGAATTAAAAGAGTACTCTGAAAGCATCATGGGTAAGGCTAAGCCAATAGAAAAGACAGACAGGATAATCGGATTATCCCAGTATAGGGATGGAAGCATTATAGATTATATATATGAAGTAAAGAGATAAATACTTAAATAAAGAGTTGCAAGCGTTGCAACTCTTTATTTATCTATATATAATTATCTATATAAGATTAATAAGTAGGTGAAGGCCATGTTTTTTACTGATGAAATAAACAAAAATAATGAAAGGGAAATTCAGGAAATAAGGGAATACCTAAATAAATTCGATGTAGTTTACGATTATCCTGAAAAGACATATGTCATAAGGGATAAAGGAAGGATCATAGCAACAGGTTCCGTAGATGGGAATATTATGAAATACTTCTTTGCTGAAGAAGAATATCAGGGTCAGGGTACCACTCTGCTTATCTATAACGCCCTACTAAACTATTTAATAGCTAATAATAGACCCTCCTTCTTTATATTTACAACTCCTAACAATAAAACTATCTTTAGATCTTTAGGCCTTAAGGAAGTCTATTCCACAGATAGGGTTGCCTTATTTGAAGGGGGCTTTTATAATTACCAAAATTGGATAGATGGGGTTAAGGCTAAATTGAAGGAGAAGAGCTCAAAAAGAGGGGCCATAGTAATGAATTGCAACCCCATGACCCTGGGACATAAATATCTAATAGAAAAGGCCTTGGAAGAGGTAGATGACCTCTTAATCTTCGTAGTAGAGGAGGATAAATCCGTATTTCCCTTTGAAGATAGGTTCAATATTTTAAAGAAGGAACTATCCCATGATGATAGGATTAGCCTAATTGAAGGGGGCCCCTATATCATATCCCAAGGAACTTTTCCTACCTACTTTATAAAGAAGAAGGACGAGATGTTGGATATTTATACTGAATTAGATGGCAAGATCTTTGCAGACAAAATAGCTAAAGATTTAGAGATAGACATTAGATTCTTTGGCTCAGAGCCTACAGATGAAGTAACCCTAGCGTATAATCAGGCTATGAAGGAAATCTTAACCAGTAGAAATATAGAAATAAAGATAATAGAAAGAAGAAAATTAAAGAATAATATAATAAGTGCATCTAGGGTTAGAAAGCTTATTAAGGAAGATAAATTGGAGGAAGCCTTCCAATACCTACCCCCTAGTAGCATAGAATTTTTAAAAACCCATAAGGGTAAGGAAATAATTAGGAAGATCCAAGGACAATAAATCAAAAGCAAACCTATTCCATTTCGCCTTTATGGATTTTGGACGATTTGAATTATAAAAAAGGATAGGAGAGAATCTTATGGCTGGTAAAAGTAATTTTACATATGGGCAGGAGTCTCTACCAGCTGATAAAATCTGCCCCATCTGTGGCCAGTATAACGGTTGTAAAAGGAGTAGAGACTGCTGGTGCCATAATGTTAAGATTTCGGGGAAGGTTTTAGCCATGGTTCCTGAAGATAAAAGGGGTATAGCCTGTATATGCAAGGACTGCATCGAGAAATATAGTTGACAGCTTCATTTCTTAGGGTTAAGATGTAAATAAGAAGTATTTTTTGACAATTCTATTAATTGCATTAATCAATAGCTATTTAAATAAAG
>JAAYLY010000140.1 GCA_012521625.1 Tissierellia bacterium
TAAATGTATGCATATATAGGATACCTAGGGAGGAAAGCATTGCCTTTCCTTCCTCCCGTTGTCCTAGTTGTGGGACAAGGATAAGCTGGTATGATAATATACCCTTGGTTTCCTATCTTTTCTTATTGGGTAGGTGTAGGTCTTGTAAATCTAGGATTAGGATCCAATATCCTCTTGTGGAAGTGATAAATGGATTATCATATTTGATTCTTTATAGCTATTTTGGTTTTTCCCTAGATTTTATCTTTTATGCCCTTATCTTTTCCATCTTAATAGTTATTTCCTTTATCGATATAAATGAGATGCTTATTCCTGATATATTGGTTTTTATAGTTCTCTTCTTAGGGATTTTACATAAGTTATTAAACTATTTAACCTATGATATATCACCAGGATTCCTTAATAGCTTTGGGGGGCTTTTAATTGCTGGTGGGCTGTTTTTTACCATCTACCTACTCTCTCGTGGTGGCATGGGTGATGGGGATATTACCCTTATGGCTGCCTTAGGCTTTATCTTAGGTACTAGGCTGGTGTTTTTAAGTATTTTACTGTCTTTTATAATAGGTGCCTTTGTTTCAATCTTTCTCTTACTTACTAGATTAAAGACTAGGAAGGATCCTATCCCCTTCGGCCCATTTATAGTTATTGCATTTATGATAACCGTCCTTTGGGGAGAAGACATCTTATACCTATATTGGTCACTGATTTATTCTTAGGGGGGATTACTTTGAAAATTGTCAATACCTCAAGGACCATTTCTATAGACTTCGATTCTTCAAATTTTAAGCTAGTGGAAGGTAGGGCTTCTAAGAAGGCTATTAATATAAGTAAATATTTTAATATAGAGATTCCGCCTGCTGTTTATTCTGATGGGGCCATATTAGATAAGGACCAGCTTATCTACCTACTAAAGAAGGACTTGGCGGAAAAGAAGATTAGTAGGGGAAGGGTTCATATAGTGGTCAATTCATCAAGGATTATAGTGAGGGAAGTGGCCTTTCCCAGGGTGGATAAGGAAGATCTGGATAATCTGATAAAGTATCAATTGGGAGACTTTATACCTATAGAACCGGAGGACTATGTGGTACAGTATCTAAACTTAGGTAGCCTTATTGAAGAGGGGATAGAAAAGATCAATCTCTTAATCATTGGTGTACCAAAGGATATGGTTTTAAGCCATTTCGACCTGATAAGGGACCTGGACTTAAAACCGGTGGTTATGGACCTTAAAAATAATGCTGTGGCTAAGTTGATTAGGTTCGGTGACTATATTAATGAATCCTATGTTAGGGATAAGAATATTGCCTTTATAGACCTTTCCTATGAAAATACCAGTCTATCGATTGTTAAGGATAAATCACTAGCTGTTACTAGGATAATAGAAGGGGGATTTAATGACCTAGTTACAAGATTAAATGAAAGGCTAGAAATATCGGAGGAGGAGATATTAGAACTCTTCTCAAAAGGGGAGGTAGACTTAAGGGTTAATGACCTTATCGTCTTAGAGGAGATTAGGGCCCTCCTACAGGGTGTGGCGGAAAGGGTTGGCATGGTCTTTAGATATTTTGCAACTAGGGAGATGAACAATCAAATCCATTACATCATCCTCCATGGGGTTTTGGCTAAGATCAATGGAATTGAAGATTTCTTCAGCCAGTATTTCAACCTACCCTGTGTGACTCTAGAGGATATAGATAGGTTAAATTTCCACGGGGACCTGTCCCTCTATGGCAATGCCATAGGTGGCCTAATCCGATTAAACGAGGTGTAGCTATGATTGACCTAAACTTTTTTGAAGCCTATAGGGAAAAAAGAAGCTTAAAAATAGATATGGTAACTGTTTTACTAGCAATTTTATTAGTCTATGTTATCTTTTCAGTAACCTACGGCATCTACAACCATATGCTTATTAGCTCCAAGGCTAAAAATGTACAAGCCTTAAGGGAGGTAGCTGAAAATCCGAGGACTTTGGATAAGGTCAATGAAATCAAGGAAAAGAAGGAGGAAGTAGATGCCTTCTTAGATGAGGTGGATAGGATAAGGGAGATGGATAGGCTTATCGAAGGCAGGGATATAATAGATGAAAATCTACTAACTTTCCTATCATCTAAGAAGCCTAAGGACCTGTTCTTTACCAACTTCTCCATTAGTAGCAGGGAAATATATATCAACGGGATTGCTAAGGACTCCTATTCGGTGGCTGAATTTAGTAAGGGCTTGGAGGAGGCTGAAAGGGTGGATAGTATCTTCGTATCCAACATAAGTTGGATGGAGGATCACTATAGTTTTTCATTGATTATAAGCTTAAAAGAGGTGGTAGACCATGGAGAAATTGGTGAAAGAGATTAAAGCCCACAAAAGGCCCTTTACTAAGAAGGAGAAGGTCTTA
>JAAYLY010000141.1 GCA_012521625.1 Tissierellia bacterium
ATTGCATTGTATTTACTCAACTCCCTCCTCTAATACTGGTTATATCATAAAGGAAGGAATTGTCAAGTAACATTCATCTCCCACTTATAGAAGATGGGAGACTTCTGTTGTTAATTAGGTTAAATCAATACTTTAAGTTAAAAAATACTTCTTCTATACATAAGGTAGCCTACAGAATACTCTGTAGGCATTTAATTAATATAGTGGAAACCTTTCACATAGCTTAGCTACCCTTTCCTTGATAGCTTCCCTGTCATTCCTTTCATCTAAGGCTAGGCTGATTATTTCAGCTATCTCCTTCATCTCCTCTTCCTTCATGCCCCTGGTGGTAACAGCAGGAGTTCCGATTCTGATTCCGCTGGTAACAAAGGGGCTTTCTGGATCAAATGGAATGGTATTCTTATTAGTAGCCAGCCCTACTTCCTCCAATAGCTCCTCAGCCTTCTTTCCAGTTAAACCCTTACTCCTAACGTCTATAAGGATTAGGTGGTTGTCGGTACCCCCTGAAACTAGTCTAAAGCCCTTTTTACTTAGTTCTTCCGCTAAGACCTTAGCATTCTTTACTATCTGCTTTTGATATTCCTTAAATTCATCTGTCAGGGCTTCACCGAAGCAGACAGCCTTTGCAGCTATAACATGCATCAGTGGTCCACCTTGTAGACCTGGGAAGATGGCCTTGTCTAGCTTCTTAGCATATTCCTCCTTGCAAAGGATAGCTCCCCCTCTAGGCCCCCTTAGGGTCTTATGGGTAGTAGTAGTTACAAAATCCGCATAGGGCACTGGATTTTGGTGTAAGCCTGCAGCCACAAGGCCTGCTATATGGGCCATGTCCACCATCAAATAAGCACCAACCTCATCGGCTATCTCCCTAAACTTCTTAAAGTCTATCTCCCTGGGATAGGCACTAGCTCCAGCTACGATCATCTTTGGCTTTTCCCTTAGGGCTATCTCCCTAACCCTATCATAATCGATTCTTTCAGTTTCCTTATCTACTCCATATTCTACGAAATTATAGTAGGTACCTGAAATATTTACAGGACTACCATGGGTTAGATGGCCACCCTGTGACAGATTCATGCCTAAAACCTTATCCCCTGGTTTTAACACAGCAAAATATACTCCTAAGTTAGCATTAGCCCCTGAATGTGGTTGTACATTGGCATGTTCTGCCCCAAAGATCTCCTTCAACCTTTCAATGGCAATGGTCTCAACCTCATCAACGAATTCACAGCCTCCGTAATACCTCCTACCCGGATAACCCTCAGCATACTTGTTAGTCAATTGGCTACCCATGGCCTCCATAACCTGCTTACTGACGAAGTTTTCAGAGGCGATTAATTCTATATGATTTTGCTGTCTCTTTATTTCCTTATTTATAATGTCCATAATTATAGGGTCATTTTTGGCAAGATTTTCAAAATTCATGTACATCATCCCCTTTTCGTATTATAATAATTACAGAGTCTTTGATTATACTACAACAATATAATATAATCTATGTAAAAAAGCAATTATTAATATTATACCATAATTACAATATTTTTAACTATTGAGGTGCAAAATATGAACCATTTTAAGATTAAGGATAATGATGAGGCTAAGAAACTGATGAAGCTGGCCCTCAGTGCCGGAGAAACTTTACTTAAAAATGGTGCAGAAGCCTATAGGGTTGAAGATACTATGGAGCGGATGTGTAGTTCAAGGGAAAACATTCACAATGTGAATTCCTTCGTAACTCAGACTGGTGTCTTTTTAACCTTTGAACACGAGGACAAAACCTACGTAAACTTTAGAAGGGTCAGGGGTACGGCCATGAATCTAAAACGTATTCATCTGGTTAATCAATTCTCTAGAGATTTCGTTTTTAAAAATATTTCCATAGATGAGGGTTTGAATATAATCCAAGACATCAACAACACCAAATCCTTTACCAGGCTGGATAAGGCCGTCTTTGGCGCCGCAGCTTGTGCCTTCTTCACCCTCATGTTTGGAGGCAACCTTAGAGATTTTATAGCCAGTTATCTGGTCAGCTTCCTAACAGTTTTATTGCTGAATATTACTACTGAATTTAAGCTGACCTTTTTCATAGAAAACTTTCTGGGAGCCTTCTTAGCTTCCTTATTCTCCTGTATAACAGTAGTAATAGGACTAGGAGCCAATCTAGATAAGATTATTATCGGTTCCATCATGCATTTGGTACCTGGGGTACCCATTACCAACGCCATCAGGGATTTAATGAGTGGCGACTCCTTAACGGGTCTTTCCAAAGGGATGGAAGCCATCTTCTCAGCCGTGGCCATAGCCTTTGGCGTAGGTATAGTATTAAGCCTTTATATGGGAGGTATTATAAGATGAATTTTCTAGACCATGCATATCAACTTATCTTAGGTTTCTTTGCAGCAGTAGGCTTTGCAGTATACTTTTCCGCCCCCCTAGAATCCATCTTTGCCTCAGGGGTGGCTGGAGGGCTGGCCTGGCTTGTATATTATGTGATCCTTAAAATGACTGGTAACAAGATCATCGGCACCTTCCTAGGGGCCTTTTTAGCAGGAATCTTAGGAGAATTCCTAGCTATAAAATTAAAAAAGCCAGCAACGGTATTTATAATTCCAGGAATCATAGCCCTGGTACCTGGTGCTGGCATGTATTACACTATGTTTTATTTAGTTCAAAGGGAATATCTCCAAGCAGCTATTATCGGATCGGAAACCCTCTTTATGGCCTCAGCCATAGCCATCGGTGTTATAGTTTCCACCATCTTTTCCAGATCCTTGAGGCACTTTAGGAAGATGGGCAATTAATTCTGCTTGGAATATTTTAAAAGTATTTCAATCAACCTATCTAGATCCCCTTCCTCTGAAGATCCCTCTAGATAGTTTTTTATACACTTTTTCATATAATTTTCCAGTATAAGGCCGCCAGCATTGTTAAGAGCAGATCTGGCTGCCGCAATCTGGGTTAGTATATCCCCACAGAACTTTTCCTCTTCCACCATCTTCTGAATGCCCTTTATTTGACCCTCTATCCTTCTAAGCCTGGTTATAATTGCAGTTTTATCCTCCAAGACATCAACTCCTTAAAATTTATCTGGAAATGATCCTTGAGATAGTCAACATCACATCTTTTTTCTTAGCTGCCCTCTTATCTATTGATTTTAAAACTAATAGAGATAGGCCTAAAGCAAATAATCCAGTTAAAAAGCTAAGAAACTCGTAATTGGAATATTTACCATTAAAGGCTGCATATCCAACGGCTACCCCTATGATTAAGAAGATCAAGGGTACTATATATATGGCAAAGGTGTATTTTAAGATGGTTTTAGCCTCCGCCTTAATTTCAACTATGTCTCCAATCTTCGCGCCTACGCTGTTATCCATAGTTATATAGTGAGGGGCTACTTCACAAGCTGATGAACAAGAGCCGCAATTGCTACCACAAGCTGAAGTCCTGCGAACTTCCAGTACGATTTCATTGCCCTTCACTTCCTTAACTATTCCTACCTGTTCCATCGTCACACCTCCTAATTAAATCCTTAAATACCTCGGAAGCCATTATCAAGCCAACTACAGAAGGTACAAAGGCTACACTTCCTGGTACGGCCTTTCTCTTAGCTTCCGTCTCTAAATTGACCTTGGCAGGAACTTCATCGGACCAAACTACCTTTAAGTCCTTTATATTCCTCTTTCTAAGTTCCCTCCTCAAGACCTTGCTCATGGGACAGACTCTAGTTTCATAGATATCCCCCACCTTGAAGCTAGTTGGGGTTAGTTTATTTCCAGCCCCCATGGCACTGATAATTGGAATGCCCATTTCCTTAGCAGTGACTATTAAATCTATCTTGGATGTAATCATATCTATGGCATCGATTATATAGTCATAATCCTTGCTTATTAAAAGATCCTTAGTCTCTTCATTATACTTTTCTTGATAAGTAATTAGCTCTAAATTTGGGTTTATGTCTAACAACCTTTCCTTCATGACTTCTACCTTAGGCATTCCCACTGTCTTGGTAGTAGCATGAATTTGTCTATTGACATTGGTTATATCTATTATATCATAATCTATTAAAATTAGCTTACCAATTCCACTTCTAGCTAAAGCTTCCGCTGCAAAAGAGCCTACGCCCCCAATTCCAAATACTGCCACAGTGGACTTAGAGAGTATATCCATACCCTCCTTGCCCACCACTGCCTCTGTTCTAGTAAATATATTACTCATCCTTCTCTACATCCACCTTTATATGAACTTCCTTTAATTGCTCTTCACTAACATTAGTAGGAGCTCCAGTCATCAAGCAGGTTGCTGACTGGGTCTTAGGAAAGGCTATAACATCCCTGATGTTGGAAGTTTTTGTCAGGGTCATTATCAGCCTGTCAAAGCCATAGGCAATTCCACCGTGGGGCGGTGTACCGTATTTAAAGGCCTCCAGTAAGAAGCCAAACTTTTCCTTAGCTTCCTCTTCACTAAAGCCTAGGGCTTTAAACATCCTGCTCTGTAAATCAGAATTATTGATCCTTATACTACCTCCACCCATCTCATCTCCATTGATTACAATGTCATAGGCCTTAGCCCTAACCAACTCTGGATTAGTCTCTATTAAGTCAATATCTTCCTCCATCGGAGAAGTAAATGGATGGTGCTTAGCCACATATCTTCCCTCTTCCTCATCATATTCGAATAGTGGGAATTCTGTAATCCATACGGCCTTAATATCATCTTCATCGATAATGTCTAACCTTCTGGCTACCTCATTTCTTAAGTTTCCTAAGCTATCGGAGACAATTGAGTACTTATCGGCTACAAACAGGAGTAGGTCCCCTGCTTTAGCATCCATCAGCTTGAAGATCTCTTCTAGCTCTTCTTCCTTTAAGAACTTAGCTATTGGGGAAGTAACTCCTTCCTCCGTAATCTTAATCCAGGCTAAACCCTTAGCACCATAGGTCTTGACATAATCTTCTAATTTAGAAATATCCTTTCTTGTAAATTCATCTGCGTAGCCCTTGACGTTGATACCCTTAACTACGCCCCCATTCTCCACCGTAGATGAGAATACCTTAAAGTCGCACTTAGCCGCCACTTCTGATATGTCCACCAGCTCAAAGCCAAATCTTAAGTCTGGTTTATCTACCCCATACCTTTCCATTGCTTCCTTATAGGTCATCCTTTGGATAGGCAGGTCTAGTTCAATGCCTTTTACTTCCTTAAATAGGGTATAAAGGAACCTTTCGTTTATCTCTATAACATCCTCCACGTCTACGAAGGACATCTCAATATCGATTTGGGTAAATTCAGGCTGCCTGTTGGCCCTTAAGTCCTCGTCCCTAAAGCACTTTACTATTTGATAGTATCTGTCAAAACCAGAAACCATTAGTAATTGCTTTAAGATCTGTGGTGATTGGGGTAGGGCATAGAATTGGCCTGGATTAACCCTAGATGGTACAAGATAGTCCCTAGCTCCTTCTGGCGTTGGCTTAGTTAATACTGGGGTTTCAATCTCTACGAAGTTGTTATCGTAGAAGAAGTCCCTGACTACCTTAGCCGCCTTAGCCCTTAATTTAAGGTTAGATTGCATCTTAGGCTTTCTTAAGTCTAAGTACCTGTATTTTAGCCTCATGGACTCAGATACATTGTCGTCGTCCTTGATGTAGATTGGTGGGGTTTCAGCCTCATCTAGGATCTTAAGCTCCTGGGCTAAAACTTCGATTTCCCCTGTTGGAATATCCTTATTTACTGACTGCCTTAGCCTTACTATACCCTTTACGGCTAGAACATACTCAGGCCTGATCTTTTCAGCCTTTTTAAAGACTTCCTCTTCGATGGTATCATCGAATACTATTTGAGTAATGCCTGTTGTATCCCTTAAATCTACAAAGATCAATGAACCTAAATTTCTCTCCCTTTGAGCCCAGCCCATCAATACTACTTCCTTACCCTCATCCTTAGGTCTAAGCTCTCCACACATGTGGGTTCTTCTTAATTTTCCCATACTTTCTCCCATATTTACTATACCTCCTATATAAAATAAACCTCTCATCACTGAACTTCAGGGACGAGAGGTTAGCTCGCGGTACCACCCTAATTAGGTAATTATCCTCACTCGAAATTTTTAACGCAAAAAGCGAACAATCCTTATCAGATTGCTAACTCCAAGGTGTCAAACGCCAAACTTAAGTATCGGATTCCCACCATCACCGACTCTCTGAAACTTAACTGTTTAACGCCTTCCTCTTCATCGTTATTTTATATATGGTCTTTTTAAATAAATTATAGTTTATAAGCATCTATTTGTCAATTAACATATGCAGCCAATATAAGCCTAAACTCATATCCCTACACCTCTATCTTTTTACAGCTGGTTAATTAAAATACTAAAATGAAATCCACCTATGGTATCTCAATAAAGGCTTTTTATAAACTCCCTCTTCTTAGCCAACAACTCATCTATCCTTTGGGAATAGACTATTAGGTCCCTAAAGTTTGGCAGCCTTTCTATCCTATTTTCCTCTGGATAGAAGAACTTAGAAACTGCTCCTACTCCGGCCCCGATGGTAGTCTCCTTCTCCTCCATCATGCTAATATTATAGATACACTCCTTATTAACCTTAGCATAGCCGATGTTTTCCAAATTACCAAGGATCTGCTTCTGCCTATATAGGTAGTATGGAGACATGCCCATTTCTTTAGCCTTCTTGGCCGTAAGGTCTAGCATCTTATGGATTTCAGCAGATCTTAAGTCCAACTCTTCCTTATTTATAAGCTTAGACCCTCTCTTTAGGGAAAGGGTATGAACCGTTAGGTTTTCTGGATCCAGCTTTTTAATCTCCTCCAGGCTATATTCCACATCCCCCAGGTCCTCCCCAGGCAGGCCTATTATTATATCCATATTTATATCAAAGCCTAAATCCTTAGCTAAAGCATAACTTTTTCTTATGGAGTCCACATCATGATGCCTGCCTATGGCTATTAGGGTCTTTAGGTTCATAGTCTGAGGATTGATACTAATCCTATCTACTTCCATATCCCTAAGCATCCTTAAGTTTTCCTCATTTAAGGTATCAGGCCTACCGGCTTCTACGGTAAACTCCTTAATATGGCCTTTAAAATTGTCCCTTACACTGGCGATTATCCTCTCCAGATCCCTAGTCTTTATGGAGGTAGGGGTCCCTCCCCCTATATAGACGGTGTTAAGCTTTAAATCCATAACCATACCAGCTATGGTCTTAAGCTCAAGAATAAGGGTATCCACATACTCCTCTACCCTGGTATAATCCTTTCCAATCCCAAAGGCTGGGAAGGAGCAGTAGACACACCTACTGGGGCAGAAGGGAATATGGATGTATAGACTAAACTTCCTCCTGTCCAAGGGATAGATATACTTCAGCTGGACCTTGGCAATATCTACCATCAAGTCCGCCTTATCCTTACGAATCCTAAATTCCCCCATTAGGATCTGTTTTGCTTTATCCTCATCCATATTGTTCAAAAGTTCATGGGCCACCTTTATAGGCCTAATGCCCGTCAGTATGCCCCAGGGGACATCAAAATCAACTAAATCTATTAAGGCATCATAGATGGACCTCTTAATGGCATTTTTAACTATCCGCCTTTTAGGAAGTCCCTCTATCTCTATTTTAACCGTATCTATAATGATCTCCTTAATAAGCTCTCCAGCCCTATAAACTCTAGAAATTGCCAAGCTAACACCTTCTGGACTTTCCAATAGGCTTTCTATAAATAGGCCGTCTGAGTAGGCTAAATTTATGGCCTCTAAATTTGAACCATCCAAATTAAGTCCATCAGTGAAGCTTTCTTCTACAAATTCTATCTCCCTAGCAGGGAAAAATACCCGAATTAGCTCAAAGAGATCGTTCCTATACTCATGTCCTTCTAAATAAACCCTAATCAAGTTATCACCTATTCTTATGCTTCTTATGCCAGGAAGGGATTGTAGAACTTCTCATATTGAATTGTAGAAGCCTCCCCATGACCTGGTAACACTTGCACATAGTCACCTAGAACTAGTAATTTTCCCTTGATTGACTTTATTATCTCATCGAAGCTTCCACCGGGAAAATCAGTCCTGCCTACAGAGGATTTAAAGAGGGTATCCCCTGATATTAGGTAATCATCTAGCTTAATACAGATGGAACC
>JAAYLY010000017.1 GCA_012521625.1 Tissierellia bacterium
ATCTTCGTTAAAAAGATGACAGAGCAAGGGGGATGATTCCTTGTTTATAGAACCTACTATTCTTTCCCTACTGGTTGCTAAATTGAGGAAGGGAAGGATTAAGAATTTAGAAAGGGTTGAACTAAGGGCCTGGTACCTATTGCCCTTGGCAGCTCTTATTCAAATATTTTTATCCATATCTAACGCAAGAGAACTGTCTTTAGGTGGATTGTTTTTTATCTTACATATGTTGTCATATATATTGATGATTGCTTGTGTCCTTTTAAATATTAAAAGGACATCAATGAAGTTCTTCCTAATAGGAATCTTGTTGAATTTTATCGTAATCTTCGCCAATGGTGGCAAGATGCCCGTATCTCTTAAGGGTATTAGGGGAATAAATGAAGGTATAGCTGTAGACCTACCCCTTAGTGAATTTGATATTAAACACCAGGGTCTAGGTCCTCATACCAAATTTAAATATCTAGCGGATATCATCCTAATAGCTGAACCCTATCCCTTACCGAAGATTTTAAGCATCGGAGATATATTTATAATGATTGGGTTATTTTTATTTTTACAGGAAGCCATGGTCATAAAAAATGTTGAAGATCCCAATTGTCATGATTTATAATCATAACAATTGGGATAAAATATTAATTAGGGGATCATGGAAATTGATGGAAGCAGGAGGGAGAAGATGGCAAATAAAGCTGTTATTTTAGGAAGCAATTACTATATTGGCTTGAGTATTATTAGATGCTTAGGTGTAGAAGGCGTTCATACGGTGGCGGTAGATTATAGCAATGAAGGAAGCTATGGAGCTAAGTCAAAGTATCTAAAGGAACATCTAATAGGCCCCCACTATAAAAAGGAACCAGAAGCCCTGTTGGAATTCCTAATTGACTATGGTAAAAAGCAGGATCTTAAGCCAGTTTTATACCCAGGAGCGGACCCCTATGTGGAGTTTATGGACAAATATTTTCATGAATTAAAGGAATACTACCTCTTCCCCATGACTAAAAAGGGCCTATGGACAGACGTTATGGATAAGGAAAAGCTTCACACCTTAGCAAAGAAACATGGGGTTTTGGTCCCAGAGACCGTAAGGCCTACTGATAAGGACTTTTATCAGCGGATAGAAGATGAAATTAAGTTCCCTTGTATAATTAAACCTACGGACTCACCTTCCTTTGTTGCTAAATTTAGGAGGAAGATCTTCCTAGTGAAGAATAGGAAGGAATTAGATGAAGGGTTGAAGTTGGCAAGGGAAGCAGGCCTTGATGTAATAGTTCAAAGGATAATACCAGGGTTTGACGACCATATGTATACCTTCGATGCCCACCTAGACCAGAATTCGGATGTTACCCATTGGGTCACCTGTCAAAAATATAGACAGTACCCAATAAACTTTGGAGCCAGCGTCTATACAGGTCAGAAATATGTTCAGGAATTATACGACATAGGAGCCCCCTTCTTTAAGAAGATAGGTTATAAGGGCTTTGGTGAAATCGAGTTTAAAAAGGATGGGGAAACGGGCAAGTTTTATTTAATAGAGATAAATGTTCGTACTACCAACCTAAACAGCCTATTATATAAGGCGGGCATTAATTTTCCATACATCACCTATAGGGAGATGATTGGTGAGCCTATTGGTAAAAAAGCTATAGACTATGATACTGGTATAGTCTTTAGATATCTGCAGGAAGACCTATTAGCCATTAGGGATTATGTAAGGAAGGGTCAGTTAAGCTATGGGGACGTAATTAAGTCCCTCTTTAGGAAGAAGGCTCCTGCTATTTGGAGCTTTAAGGATCCTAAACCAGCCTTTTCTTACCTAGGAATGACTCTGAAAAAAATCGGAAATAAACTAAAGAATTAGGAGGAATAATTTTGGATTTATACCAGTTGATAAAAAACATAGATTTGTTAGATACTAAATATTTAAAAGATGATATAGAGATTAAAGGGATTGCAAACCATACGGATAAGGTGAAGGAAGGCTACCTCTTTGTAGCCATTAAGGGCTTTATAACCGATGGCCATAAATATATAGACAAGGCTATTGAGAAGGGGGCTGTA
>JAAYLY010000142.1 GCA_012521625.1 Tissierellia bacterium
TGTTGGCTTCCTACACGGGGGAATGAACCTTTACAACAATGGCTTTTCAGCTGGAATAGTGGCAGCCATAGTAGTTATAATGAGTAATGCTATAAAAAGTAAAAGGGAGGCCTAGGCCATCCCTTTTTAAATTTAAGTAAGATAAGCTCTGAAAAAATTTTCTTATATAAACTCACTTAAATATAATAACATAAAGATATATAAATACTCTTATATAAGTATTCTTTATATATTTATAATATATATAATATAAACTAATATAAAACTACTATAAATTAAATAAAGACTAAGACTATACATTATTAAAAATAATTAATAGGGACGATTTTTAAGCTTAACCGTCCCTATTTTACATTATCTTAAAAAAGCCCCTTTGGACTTTTTATTCGTTCATTGCTTTGTATTTCCTTTTAGTTGCTTCGCCACCTCTTATGTGTCTTTCAGCCTTGTTATTCTCTAATACTTCCTTAACCATAGCTGCTATAAGAGGGTTTATCTTGGGCAACCTTTCGGTCATATCCTTATGCACAGTGCTCTTACTAACTCCAAAGATACCTGCCGCCTGCCTAACAGTTGCCCCTTCTCGTAGTATGTATTTTGCTATTTCTAAAGTTCTTTGTTCTATATAATCTTTCACATAATAACCCCCTTTGCCTATATTGGGTATTTATATAATATCTATGCCAATTTATGGAATAATAGAACGCGGATCTACAGATTTATTATTTTTAAAGACTTCGAAGTGGAGATGGTCATCCATCTTCATCTCGATTAAGGCAGAATTGCCTACTGTTCCTATATGATCCCCTTTTTTAACCTCTATCCCTTCCTTTACCATATCTAGAGTCCCCAGATTGCTATATTTAGTCCGTATCCCATCTCCATGATCTATTTCTACCGTCTTGCCCCATAGGCTATCTTCGTAAACCCTAGTTATTAAACCGTCCATGGGGGCCATTACTATAGTACCCTTAGCTGCCTTAATATCTATTCCAGTGTGTCCCCTCCATTCTTCCAGGGTCTCTGAATAGATAAGTTTGTCCTTGGTAAATTCAGTTAGGATTTCTCCCTGAACTGGCATAATCCAAGATTTAGACTGCTGTGGTTTCTCCTCTGCCTCCTTATCAATAAACTCTATCTCCTCGTCCTCTACTTCCTCATCCACTGAAAAAACCTCTTCTGCAATTTCTTCTCCTTCTATAAGGCCTCCTTCCCCTTCTAAGGCTACTTTATCTCCTTCTTCTGATCCTTCAACTACTTCTTCACCCTCCATGGCTGCTTCCTCAGCTTGTAATTCATCCTTCTTTTCCTCTAAATCCAATGCTTCATCTGATATTTCTTCTTGATCTGATGGATTTTCTAAGATTACCAGATCATCATTACTCTTTCCATCCATACCATTTAAAACTATGGATATAGTCGTTATTGCCACAATACATACACAGATAAAAAGAAATATTAAAAATCCATTTTCCTTTATAGTTTTAATAATTTTATCCTTCATACCGCCACCTCCATTTGCTATTATTTCCAGATGTGTAAATTTAATACATGGGGGAAAAAAAATGTAGCCCTCTGGCTACATTTTTTTCAGATATATACCTGTATAATAATGTTTTAAAATTTCTTCATAATTGCTACCCTGCTTTGCCATTCCGTTGGCTCCCCATTGGCTCATTCCAACCCCATGGCCGTAGCCATAGGTTTCTATTTCAATAATATTTAAACCCTTATCATAAGTTATCTTAAAGTTGGTGGAGTTTAAATTATATAGATCCCTAATCTCCCTTCCATCTATGATTTCATTATCAATGGCTATCTTCTTTACCCTACCACTATCGGTCTTTTCCACTAATTTTATCTTCTCATAGAAATTGTCCTTATTTATATCTATTTTAGGATACCTCTCCTTTAATTTTTCAATAAACTCATCAGCCGTTAGGGTTATCAGGGTTTTAAACCTAGGCGCATCCTCCTCATAAGGACTTTCAACGGCTTTCAAATAGGGCGATTCTACTGCAAATACATTGATGGCATCCTCAGTCATACCACCGCTGGTAGAATGATATAAGGGCTCTATTATCTCCCCGTTATAATATATTAGGATACCTCCAGTAGATTCTACCGCCTTTTCAATCTTGCCCCAATATTTTTCAACCCAGCTATCACCATGGATCTGCCTTAACTCCTCCAGAGATAGGTAGGCTTGGCAGTGGACCCCTGAACACAGTGGCGCCTCAGTATGATTAGGATGGCCCTCTTCATACTTTAGGGTCCTACTTACAGCATAGGTTCTAGCAGCTATGGCCTGGGCCTTTAAGGCTTCTATATGGAATTCTGCAGGCATTTCCGCTGCCACTACCCCCTTAACATACTCCTCTAAGGGGAGGTTTTCCACCTCATTAGTATTGGTATTATAGACCTTGATTTCATCTACCTTCCTTTCTTCTAATAGGATGGTTTTACTCCCTTCCTCCTTAGGTCTTATCAAATCCTTATCTTCCAACTTTTGACCTTCCACCCTATTAGAAATGGGAACAATATTAAAAGTCTTAACAATAACCGTAGGAAGAAAGATCGTTATTATTAAGACCGTCAGTAAATAAGCACCTGTTCTCCTCATTATCTCCCCTCATCTCTTTGGTATATAGATATATTTATTCCAATGGGGAGAATTTTATGATTATTTTAGTGTTTTTTAATTACTTCTGTGGTAAAATCAAATCAATAGGATGAATAGGAAGTAGAAAGACTAGGATATTGGAGGGGTATTGTGAAAAACTACATAGTTTTATTCTTAACTATTAGCTTTATTTTAGGATACTTATCCTTCGGCTTTATAGCCTTTTCTACTACTAGCTTTTTGGAAATATTATCAAATCCCTTGCATCTTACATTGCTTATAATCGGTTTTTTAAGCCCTTTAGCTGCATCCCTTATTTGTCATAGCTTACATAGGGATAAATTAGATGGATTAGATAGCCTAAAGGCTAAATTAAAGCCTAATAATCCTAAAAGGTCTATAATAATGCTATTTATGCTATTAGCCATCCATTATGGACTAGCCTATGTATTAAGGATAATAGATTCCTATGGGGATCTAATTGATCTTTTTAAGTATTTTCCCCTAATGTTAATCCTATTGGGATCTCAAGAGATAGGGTGGAGGAGTTTAGTACAACCCTATTTTGAGGAGGAAAAGGGATATGCTAAATCCATAATTATAACCGGCCTATTCTGGGCCCTGTGGTTTTTTCCCCTTACTTTAATCAGAGGTTTCATTATACCAGCAAACTTCTTTACCCAATTCGCTGCCTATTTAGTAGGCTTAAGCTTCCTACTTACAAGCCTTTATAAGTCCAGCGGCAGCTTAATTTATCCTATATTATTATCTACACTAATCTTTGCCCTAGTTCCGGTAATTATATTCAAATTAAGCAATATGTTCATAGGATTAGCAATTTTAGAAGGTGTTATAAGCTTATTTTTCAAAGGGGAAGTGGCATATAAAAACTCTTAGTAGATATAGCTTCTACTAAGTGTTTTTTAATCATCCTTATTTACCTCTTCCTTATGTTTTAATATGCTTTCAAAAATCTTTTCTGCAGCCTTATAATGTTCCTTGGTCAGATCTAAAGCTAATTGGATGTTCCCTTCTTTATATGCATCCTTTATCCTTATATGCATATCTATACTTTCCTGTTTCAACCTAGGGGTCTTCCCTAAAAAAGAATTTCTAACTAGCATTTCATGTAGGACATTATATTCTTTAAAGATTTTTTCTAACCTGGAATTATGGGAAAAGTCTATAAAGGTCTTGTGAAATTTATAATCATAATCAAAGAAGGCATCCAATTCTATATTTTCTTCTTGTAACTTAATATACCTTTCCAAGTAGGCTGTCACTTCATTAACTTCCGACTTTTCAGCTGATAGCTCTATACCCATCTTCACTACATAGAGTAAAATCTCATTTACTTCCAGAAAGAATTCATAATCAAAGTCTACTACCGTTGCGCCGCTCTTGTCGATGGAAGATATTAAGCCATCTTGATATAAACGATTAATTGCATCCCTAATAGGTGAAGAGCTTACACCAAACCGCTTCTGTAGTGCCCTATTAACTAATTTGCTACCAAAGGGTATTTCATTTTTCAAAATCTCCATCTTCAGTATGTCGTAAATCTGATCACTTAGACTTTTTTTAACAAGTTCCATATTAGATCCTACCTTTACCAGATATTAAGCAATATCATTATAACATCATTTTAAAAAAAAGAAAATATTGTCGAACTTTTATCAATTTAAATATTTAAATAGCTACCCTGCCAATTAAATAAAAGAGGTGGAACTAGCCACCCCCTTTTCTTTAGTGTTTAAAATATATTAAATACTAAAAGATAGAAAGTCCTAGAATGAAACTTTAAATACTAAAGCATATATACAAAGTATTGCTGCAAATGGTACATATAAGAATCTTCCAATGTTATACCAGGTATCCCCATGTTTAATCTTTGCACCCTTATTGATTTCATCCATCAGGTCCTCTTTCTTCATAATCCAGAACCAGGATATGGCTCCCAGGGTTGCTCCTATTGGAATAATATAGATGGATACTAGGTCCATCCATGGTCCCCACTTGTAGATAGGCTCCATAAATACTCCTATTCCGAAGCAGATTACTGCTAATATAACTAACATAGGAACACGTTTAAGTCTAGGGAACTTATACATTAGGGACTCCCCAACTACTTCAAACATATTTTGTAGTGATGATACGCCTGCAAATACTACTGCTGTAAATAGGATGATGGCAAAAAGTCTACCAAAAGGCATTTTTTGAAGTATATGGGGTAAGGTTACAAATAATAGTCCAGGTCCTGCTCCTACGTCAAAGCCATAGGCAAAACAAGCTGGTATCATTACTAAGGCTGCTGTTAAAGCTGCTATAACATCAAAGATTGCTGTCCACTTTGCACCATCTACAATATCTTCTTCATCAGATAGGTAGGCACCATATACTATCATACCGCTGCCTGTTACAGATAGGGAGAAAAAGGCTTGACCCATTGCCCATACCCAGGTAGAAGGATCCATAAGGGCTTCCCATCTTGGTGTAAACATAAATTTATATCCTTCCACTGCCCCTGGTAAAAAAGCCACACGGATAGCTAAGATAACGAATAATATAAAGAATAATGGCATCATTACTTTATTTGTTTTTTCAATACTCTCAGCACCTAATAGTAGGGTTGCAAGGGTACCTACAACGATGATTAAATGGTAGGGAATTACAGAAAATTCTGACAATGAAAAAGAATCAAACCAAGTATTAGTGTCTACCGTCATTAGGCTTCCTGTAATAGATTGGGTCCAACCCTTAAGTACATATGAAATGATTACTGCATAACCTATGGCTATACACATGGATCCTGCCAGTGGCAGCCAACCTACTATTTTGCCTATACCTTCTTTACCGCCAGAAGTCCATGCATACTCATAAGCCCCGACGGTACCTGTCTTTGCCCTTCTTCCTATGGCATACTCTGCAGCAAGTCCCACATAGCCAAAGATGGCGATAAAAATTAGATAAGCCACAAGGAAGGCTCCTCCACCATATTTCCCCATCCTATAGGGAAAGCCCCAAACATTTGCCATACCTACAGCTGAACCTACACAGGCTAATATAAATCCCCATTTGGTAGCAAACTTTGAGCTACCCTGTACCTTCTTAGAATCCATAATTGACCTCCTTTAATTTTCTTTTTAGGAGCTTAAATATATTTTATTTTTAACAAGCTCTATATATTGGGATATCCCAATATATAGAGCTTTAGGCCAAATTATAAGATGACTATTAATCTATTTTATCACATTAATCTATTTCTTCAAATCTAGCAGTAAAGAATCTTAATGCTGGTGGCTCATATACAAATCTTAAACCTTTTATTTGCTCTCTGCGCTCATATAGCCTTATTATAGCATCGGCTACTACGTCCATATGCCTATATGTGTAAACCCTTCTAGGAATAGTAAGTCTTACTGTTTCAAGTTTTGGTTTACGGTTTTCACCAGTCTTTGGGTCACGGCCAGCTGAAACTATTCCTCTTTCCATAGCCCTTACGCCAGATTCTAGATATAGATTTGCAGCTAGGGCCTGTGCTGGGAATTGTTCTTGATCTAGGTGTGGGCAGAATCTTCTAGCATCTATGAATACCCCATGGCCGCCTATAGGCTCTACTATAGGAATTCCAGCTTCTTTTAACCTATCTCCTAGGTACCTAACTTGCAGAATCCTATGTTGAATATATTCAAATTGTAAGGATTCCTTAAGGCCTATAGCAAAGGCTTCCATATCCCTACCAGTCATACCACCGTAGGATGGCATACCTTCAAATACTACTACCAATTCTCTAGCCTTGATAAGTAAATCTTCATCCCTTAGGGCTAGGAAACCACCCATATTAACAATACCGTCTTTCTTACCACTCATGGTAGCCCCGTCTGCATAGCTGAACATTTCTTTGACTATTTCAGCTATTGTCTTATCCTGATAACCCTCTTCTTGTTCCTTGATGAAGTAAGCATTTTCTGCAAATCTAGTAGCATCGTAGAATACCTTAATACCATATTTATTAGTTAATTCCCTAACTGCCCTCATGTTAGCCATGGATACTGGTTGTCCACCTGCAAGGTTTACAGTAACTGCTAGACATACATAAGCTATATTTTCTGGTCCCTTTTCCTTAATTAGGTTTTCTAATTTCTCTAAATCGATATCACCTTTAAAGGGTACATTTAAGGCTGCATCATGGGCCTCATCTCTAATAACGTCTACGAAGATACCGCCATTAGCTTCTTGATGGTATCTAGTTGTTGTGAAGTACATGTTGCCAGGAACGTATTGTCCAGGTTTTATAGCTATTCTAGATAGGATATTCTCTGCTCCACGACCTTGGTGGGTAGGTACCACATAAGGGAAGCCCATGACTTCTTCTATAGTTTTTTCTAATTTTTTAAAGTTCCTACTACCTGCATAGGCCTCATCTCCTACCATTAGGCCAGCCCATTGTCTGTCGCTCATGGCGTTAGTTCCACTGTCTGTAAGTAGGTCGATATAAACGTCTTCAGAATCGATTAAGAAGGTATTGTAGCCTGCCTTTTTAATGATTTCTTCCCTTTCTTCCCTAGTGTTCATCTTAACTGGCTCTACACTCTTGATTCTAAACGGTTCAGCTGGATATTTACTAAGATCCATCTAAAGTCCCCCTTTATATAATATATACAAA
>JAAYLY010000143.1 GCA_012521625.1 Tissierellia bacterium
ATATGGGGTGTTATAAGTATTATCTACTATTACTATACAATCTTCCTTTTCATGGGCTATCTTAGAGATGGCCTCTATGTCGCTTATAAGCATATTAGGATTTGCTGGTGATTCTAGGTAAACAAGCCTTGTATTTTCCTTCATAGCCTGCCTTACATTTTCCGGATCGGATGTATCCACGAAGGTAACCTCTACACCAAACCTACTTAGGCCATGGTTGAAATATGCAAAGGTACATCCATAAAGGGTCTTAGCAGCTACTATATGGTCTCCTGCTTTAATATGGCTCCAAATGGCAGAAGTAATAGCACCCATGCCTGAAGCTGTTGCTAGAGCAGCTTCTCCCCCTTCTAAGTCGGCAATTTTTGCCTCTAACTGGCTAGTAGTTGGGTTACCAAGCCTAGTATAGATATAACCATCCTCTTCTAGAGCAAACCTCCTACCACCCTGTTCCGCTGAATCAAAAATAAAAGTAGATGTTTGATAAATAGGCACGGCTAAAGCGCCATGTTCGTTCTTCATATAGCCGGCATGAATTGCCCTAGTAGAAAAATCCATCATCTTTAATTTCTCCTTATCCATCTTTCTTACCTCCAGGAATTTTCTTACTACTTTTTATAAGCAAATACCATGCCAACGTTACCAATGTTGATATAATCAAGCTTTTGGGATTTTATAGGTCAAGATATTGGAACGATTATATTCCATATGTTGAATATCGATGAAAAGTAAGTTATAATATGGAATGTTTTTTAAACCTATTGGTTTGATATTATTCCATCGTCTGAAAATTAAAAACTGCATGTTTAAACAACATCCAGTTTTTAATCAGTCCTTTAAAACTAATTTTAAAATCCCCTTAGATTTTTCTGAATAGATGTAGGCCTGTTCAAAATTGCTCAACTTAGAATACATACTGGATATGGAATCATAGATCAGATGAAGTATATCATATCGGTTTGAATCCTTAAGTAGTTCCTCAGCCTTCATTAAATACTCCTGCCCCCTTTTATAATCTCCTATTCCCACATAGGCATTACCCATATTCATAAAAACCCTAGCCCTATCTACCTTGCCCAATACTTCCAGGTCTATTTCTTTAAAACAAGCGATAGCTTTAGTGAAACTACCCTGCTTAACCAACAGCTCCTGTAGGTCCGATTTAATAGTATTCACCCTTATATAATCTCCTGCCCTATGGAAATATTCTAAGGATCTATTTAAGTAACTTTTAGCCCTTTGGAAATCTCCCATGTATAAATAATAATTTCCTACATTTTTTTCGCAGGCTGCCTTATTATCTAGCTCTTCTACGCAATCGAAGAATTGTATTGCCTTTTTAGTGTAATAGATAGCTGCATCCAATTCATTTTTATCATAATATATTACCCCTAAGAGCATATAGGTATCCCCTAGGCTGTAATAACACTTACTCTCCCTAGAGATTTCCAAAACCTTATTTAGGACCTCAAAGGCATCCTTATAATTATTCAATTTAAAGAGGGTAAATCCATAGGTGAAATATAGCTTAATCTCAAATAAGCGATCTATTACATAGGAATTATGAAACTCATCAATGGCCTTTAACATATACCCTAGGGCATCTTCATAACTATAGTCATAAAAGAGGATACTAGACTTACAATAATACATGTCAGCTAGATAAAAATTATCCTTATTGCTTTCCTTGTTTCTTTCTAGGATTTCGATGGCAGAATCCAGAAAGTGTCTTATATGAGAATAATCATCTAACATAATATGGCATTTGGCAAGGAGATATAGGAGGTAGCCATAGTACTTGTCCTCAGGATCCTCCGTAATAGTTTTAAACATCTGCTTTAAATAGGTTATACACTTGTCATACTCCTTACTCTTTATTAAGAAGGATGCATGCTCAAAGGCAGCCTTTGAATCATCATTTAAGTACTCCTTACCATCTTCACTTAAAAAAAATGAAATGGGCTTATTCAACTTTTGGGCTAAATATTCCAGGGTTTTAAGCGAGGGATTAGCTGCACCGGATTCAATTTTACTAAGCATATGTCTAGAAATGAAATCTCCGGCTACTTCCTGCTGAGTTAATTTCAATTCCAAGCGAGCTTTTTTTATCTTTTCTCCTAAATTCATTTTCTTCCATCCCTTCATGGGTGAATTGGGTTCACGTTTTGGCATTACTTTATTATTTTAATACATTTTAACAAAAATATCCACTATTAAAAAATATAAATCCACAGTTAATCCACAATTTTTTCAAAATTTTGTTGATAAGTTGTTGACATATCTTGGAAGTTGAATTAAAATCAATATTAGATGTATTTTAATTTACATCTTAAGGTGAAAGGGGGTTAACAAATGAAAAGGTTTACATCTTTCTTAATAGCCATGATCCTATTATTAAATTCAGCTTTAGCACTGGCATCTAATCCATCAGATCCAGAGGAGCCTAAGTTGCCAAAAAGGGGTGGGGAACCTAGAGTCGAGAAAATAATCTAGTATTTTTTCTTCGTTGTTTACCAGTATAATTACATGTAGAATTGTTCGAATATTCGTTCTTTTTAATAACTTATATAAAGGTGAAGTGGCCATTGATGATACCTAATAGAGATATGCTTTCAATTTACTTAAGTAAGGACATAAACATACTTACAGTCCAAATAAACCAGGATTATAATGCTGATTCTGCTAATATAGATACAAGCGAAAAAATATGGGAATATAAAAAGGAAAATCTAGACTTAATAAAAAGGTCCATGATTATGCTAAAGGAAAATTCATCAAAAGAGGACCTACTGTTAATAGACTTCCATGGTGATGAGCAGCTCATGGATTTCGACATCATGGAAGAGGCTGTTGAGTTTTGTAAGGAAAATTTAGGCCATAGAAAAATAGGCTATACTATGACTACTAATTCATTCATATATTCTGATGCCATATTAGATTATTTAAAAGAGGAAGATTTTCTCCTTATCTTAAGTCTAGATGTATCCCAGAAGATAGACTTAAATGATATAAATTCCATCTGCTATGTTAATTGCTATATGGACAAAATAGCAGAATACGCAAGTTTTATTCAAAGGGAGTATTGGGAATTAAGCAATAGATTAATTATCAACCTTATAGTGTCCACCAAGGAAGACTTCAAGATCTATAAGGATAAATTTAAAAAATATGGGGTCCTGAATAAGGTTAAGCTAATAACTACCCTGGCTGATAATATAAATAATATTTCCAACAATCCATTTCATCAGCTATGGGAGGATAATTTAAGGGAGCGGAATATATTTTCAGCTAAGATTAAAAAGTTATTCGATTTCTTCAACTATAGCTTTACGGAAGCTATTATGTAAAAATCAACATCTTATACTGGTAAACCATATATTTTTAGACTACTCTTCATCTTTTTTAAAAAAAGCTGCATGAAGCAGCTTTTTTTAAACTAATTTTCCTCCGGCTAAAATCTCTAACTTCTCTAAGACCTCATCTCCAGAGAACAAATAGGCGTAATCATACAGGTTACAGACTGGACATATATGATTGGGTATGATCTCAACCTTATCCCCTATCTGAACCTTTCCCCTAAAATCCTTTTGGTTAATTATACCGTGTTCATCAAAGACCTTATCCAAATGGACACCATATCCCTTAATATAACCTAGGCCTTTAGTGGCACAAATACCCTTAGACCTAGTTTGCATAGTCAAGCCCTTGGCTCCCACATCTAGGATTACCCTCTCAGCTGTTGGCTAAGTCCTCTCCTGACTTTCCCTAAACAGCCTCTTTAAGTCTTCCACATCTTTAGCTCCATAGGTATGGCCTTCATGGGAGAAGATCCCCTTGAGCTGAACATGGTCACATTCCCCTATAAATTTAAGCAGGTCTAGAAAAGCCCCTTCCGCTATGATTCCAGACCTATTTTCACCTGATCCCTGTGGATTAATAAGGCTGGAGTTTCTAGTTCCTTAATCTTCATAAATATCCCCTTTTATATATTTTAACTAACACATAATTGTTAGATTATATC
>JAAYLY010000144.1 GCA_012521625.1 Tissierellia bacterium
AATGATTTGTGGGATATTGGCATAAGTCTCTACGTTATTTAATAAGGTAGGCTTGCCAAATAGCCCCTTTGTAGCAGGGAACGGTGGCCTAGGTCTTGGCTCACCACGACCTCCTTCAACGGAAGCCATAAGGGCAGTTTCTTCACCACAAACAAAAGCTCCTGCACCTAGCCTAAGTTCTAAATCAAAACTAAAATCTGTACCTAGAATATTTTTACCCAGCAATCCATACTCACGAGCCTGAGCAATAGCTATGGTTAGTCGTTTAACAGCTATAGGATATTCTGCACGTACATATATATAACCTTGATCAGCACCAACGGTATAACCAGCAATGGTCATAGCCTCTATTACTGAATGAGGATCACCTTCTAGTATACTTCGATCCATGAATGCTCCTGGGTCACCTTCGTCAGCATTACATGCTACATATTTCTTATCTCCCTCTGCCTTATAAGTGAACTCCCATTTCAAGCCTGTTGGGAAACCAGCACCACCACGGCCTCTAAGTCCTGACGCTTTGAGGGTTTCTATTACTTCTTCAGGAGTCATTTCCGTCAATACTTTCGCCAAGGCCTTGTATCCATCAAATGCAATATATTCATCAATATTCTCAGGATCAATAACTCCACAATTTCTCAAAGCAACTCTCTTTTGTTTTTGATAGAATGGTACTTCATCTAAGGCTTTAATATCTTCATCTTCATCTATGCTATCATGGTATAGAAGATCTTTTACAATTCTTCCTTTTACAAGATGCTCTGAAACAATCTGAGGTACATCATCTGCTTTGATTCTGCTGTAAAAGGCACCTTCTGGATAAACTATAACAACAGGACCTACTTCACATAGTCCAAAGCATCCAGTCTGTACCACCTTTACTTCTTTTTCTATACCATGCTCTTTTAACTCACTATTGAAACGCTCAATTATATCTGCTGAGCCTGAGGAATGACAACCTGTTCCCCCACAAACTAAAACATGAGAACGATAAAGTTCCATTTTTTCCAACCTCCTTACTGATTAATCCTTCTTCTCTACTGCCCCTATTGTAAACTCTTTTACTACTTGGCCGTTTACTAGATGTTCTGCTACTACCCTTTTCACCTTTTCAGGTGTCATATTTACATAAGTTACCTTTTCTTGGTCAGGCATATAGACATCAACCATTGGTTCTAAACGACATACACCTGCACAACCAGTTTGTGTAACGGTAACATGCTGTAAATTTCTTTTTTTAATTTCTTCTACAAAGGCCAACAGTACTGGTCTTGCACCTGCTGAAATTCCACAAGTACCCATACCGACCACAACTCTAGTGCCTTTTCTATCTTTCCTTAGATTTACTTCTTCTAAGGTTCTCTGTCTAATCTCTTCTAACTCTTTTAAGGTTTTCATTATAGGACACCTCCATTTATTTCATTGAGCCCTTCCCTTATATAGGATTGAATCCATGTAATTACCTCAACATTGTTAATAGGGAGTTCTCCTATTACTTTCCGAACTTCCCTAGTATCTAGAATAAATTC
>JAAYLY010000145.1 GCA_012521625.1 Tissierellia bacterium
TAAAAAGACCAAAGCAAAATAGCTTTGGTCTTTTTGTGCTTCCCTTTAAACAGTCAATTTAATTCCTTCTTCAAAGGCCTGTATATTTAAGTCTACAAAGGCTGGTGGTACCCGATTGGCTATTGCCTTTTTCATACTAGCTAGATCTATAAGATCCTTAGCGATAATATTATATAAGGCACCAATTGAAACTATATTAGTTACTATACTTTTACCAATCCTTTCATGGGCAGTCTTTATAATAGGTAGCTGGTAAACCTTGGCAGGGGCAACACCGTTAACTTCTACCCCTTCATCTACCACTAGGATGGCATCTTTTCCTAGGTCAGATACATATTTTTCATAGGACTTCTGGGTTAGGGCTAAAAGGACATCAGGCTTTGTGACCATAGGGTATTTAATATTATCCTTACTTATTATTACTTCCGACTTACTAGCCCCACCCCTTGCTTCAGGACCAAAGGATTGGGTCTGTACTACATTTAACCCTCCCTGTAAGGCAGCATCTGCAAAGATGATGGAGGCTAGGACTATTCCTTGTCCGCCAGAACCGCTTAATCTCATCTCCAACTTTTCAAACATCCTATTTACTCCTTTATTCTTTTAATTTATCTATAATAGCCTTGTAAGACTCTGTATACTCTGGTCTTGTTGACTTGTAGAGCTCGCCAATTAAGATCTTCCCTTCCCCTAATTGGGGATTATTATCAACTAGCCTTTTATCTATACAATTATCCTTAAAGAATTTAAGCATGTCTACTGCAGAACCCTTCCTATTCTTCCTTCCATAATAGGTTGGGCACATACTTAAACCTTCTATTAGGGAGAAGCCCTTGTTTTTAATTCCCCTTTCTATCAGCTTGTCCAGCTCCCTTGCATGATAGGCAGTACCCCTAGCTATGTAGGTTGCCCCTGCCCCCTTTGCCAGCTGGCAGATATCAAAGGGGCTATCTGGATTTCCATAGGGAGCTGTAGCAGCCAAATCCCCATAGGGGGTCGTAGGAGAGTATTGTCCTCCTGTCATACCGTATATGTTGTTATTAAAGACAATTGCCGTTATGTCTATATTTCTCCTACAGGCATGGATTAGATGGTTGCCGCCGATGGCAAAACTGTCTCCGTCGCCCATTATCACTATTACATGTAAGTTAGGATTAGCATGCTTTATCCCGGTGGCGAAGGCCAAGGCCCTGCCGTGGGTAGTATGTAGGGTATTGAAATCTAAATATCCTGGTGCCCTAGATGAACAACCTATGCCCGATACAACCACTACCTCATCCTTATTTAAGCCTAGATTATCTATAGCCCTTACTAGGGAGTTCAACAAGATCCCATGGCCGCAGCCTGGACACCAAATATGGGGTAGCTTATCTAGTCTATAGTATTTCTGTATTAATTGGCTTGCATCCATCTTATTTACCTCCATCTATTGCATCTATTATCTCATCAGGGGTGATTAGCTCGCCAGTAACCTTGTTGATTTTCTTAACCGGGCACCTCTTCCCTGCTATCCTATCCACTTCCAAGTAGTATTGGCCTAGGTTCATTTCGGCAACGTATATCTCCTTAGCCCTCCCTGATAGGGCTTTAAGTTCCTTTTCTAAAACCGGCCAGATAGTAATAGGCCTAAACATACCAACCTTCCTTCCCTGCTCCCTCATCCTATCGATGGCAAGCATGGCAGACCTGGATACGCCACCATAGGCCACTATAACCGTCTCTGCATCTTCCAACCTATATTCTTCATAGTAGGAAAAGTCATCTATATTAAGCTTTACCTTCCTTACCAGCCTTTCGGTAAGCTGGCCTGCAATCTTATGGTTGTTTGTGGGAAAGCCTGTTTCATCGTGGGCTAAGCCGGTAACATGATACCTATAGCCTTCCCCAAAGGATGCCATAGGGGGTACCAGATCCTCATCAGCCTTGTAGGGAATATATTCCTCTGGTTTTACCCTAGGCTTCTTCCTATTGATTATCTCAATTTCCCTTTCCTCTCTTAAGATCAACTTCTCCCTCATATGGCCTACAGTTTCATCCATAAGTAGGACCACTGGGGTCCTATATTTTTCTGCCAAGTTAAAGGCCTTGATGGTAAGCTCATAGCTTTCCTGCACTGAGTTTGGGGTTAGGGCGATGGCTGGATAGTCTCCATGGGACCCCCACTTAGCCTGCATTACATCCCCTTGGGATGGTGATGTTGGCAAACCGGTGCTGGGACCACCCCTTTGGACGTTGACTATTACACAGGGAACTTCAGCCATCGCTGCAAAACCGATATTTTCTTGCATAAGGGAAAAGCCAGGGCCACTGGTGGCTGTCATGGCCTTAACCCCTGCCAAGGAAGCCCCTATAATGGCCGCCATACTGGCAATCTCATCTTCCATCTGTATAAATTTGCCACCTAGCTGTGGCAGCCTTTGGGCCGACAACTCTGCTATCTCAGTAGATGGTGTTATAGGGTAGCCAGCAAAGAATTTCATCCCTGCAGCTAATGCTCCCTCTACACAGGCTTCATTTCCCTGTGCCAATATGTAGTTCTGGCCATTAGTCATGATCATTTCCTCCCACAGTCTTTATGTATATAGCATTATCTGGACACCTGATTTCGCATAGTTGGCAGTAAATACAGTCCTCTAGATTTACAATCTGGCATTTCCCATCCTTCATATCAAGTACCTGCTTGGGACAAAATTCTACACAGATCCAGCAGCCCTTGCACCATTCCTTATTTAAAATCAGCTCTTTTTTATTTTCCACCGGTTAAACCTCCAAGTAATTAATCTCTTCATTCATTAATTTTTACTCCCTATTTATCCTTACTTGCTATAGATTAGATAAGGGCTAAAAAAATGCAAAATCAAGACCTATCTCCGATTTCGCAAGTCTTTACTCTAGACATTAATTTTTGCCCTTTATATACCTCTTCTTAATATAGACAATGCCTACTAGCAGGGCTATTAATATAAAGATTATAAGTACGATTATTGAATATAGGTTCATATAGTCTACTATACTATGCCAAGCCTCACCAGCTACCTTTCCTAGATATATTAGGACCCCATTCCATATGAAGGATCCAAGAGCTGTAAGGGGTAAAAAGATCTTCATCTTCATTTTAGAAATTCCTGCTGGTAAGGATATTAAGCTTCGTACTATGGGGACAAACCTACATATGAATACGGCCTTGTTTTCATATTTATTAAACCATTTACCAGCCTTTAATATATCCCCCTTCTTTAGGTGGAGGGCCCTACCTATGTTACAATCTACAAAGGCATTTAGGCGGTCAATGGTTAATATCCTACCTATCCCATATAGGATAACAGCTCCAAGGACAGACCCTAGGGTGGCAGCTAAGGTGACGTTTACAAAGCTCATGTCACTAAAGCTAGTCAAAAATCCCCCAAAGGTTAGGATTACCTCCGATGGTATTGGCGGAAAGATATTTTCAATGGTTATTAACAGGAAGACTCCTAAATAGCCATATTCATTTATAATACCCAGTATTATATCTTCCAAAATAAACACACCTCAAATTTTAAAAAAGCTTTTAAAAATTTTAATAAATTTCCCAGTCAAGGAAATAAGCATAACATACAGTTTGTATTATAACATATCAAATGGAATATTGACAATGGAGATTGGACATTGGTAAACATAAAGAAACCCTTACGAAAAAATCGTAAGGGTTTGTTGGCGTACCCTGGAGGATTCGAACCCCCGGCCTTCTGATCCGTAGTCAGACGCTCTATCCAGCTGAGCTAAGGGTACATATTCAATTGAATTATTGGCTTAAAGTATATTTAAACCACCAAAATTTGGTGGTTCATTATGGAGCGGAAGACGAGATTCGAACTCGCGACCCTCGCCTTGGCAAGGCGATGCTCTACCACTGAGCCACTTCCGCATGTTATTTAATTTAATGTGGTAATAATGATACATAGAATACTTAGAGATTTGGTGGAGGAGACTGGATTCGAACCAGTGAAGGCGAATGCCAACGGATTTACAGTCCGTCCCCTTTAGCCACTTGGGTACTCCTCCAAGTACTCTGTACCCAGAGGGTACTATGTATCTTCCTGGAGCTGGCGAGAGGACTTGAACCCCCAACCTACTGATTACA
>JAAYLY010000146.1 GCA_012521625.1 Tissierellia bacterium
CGGAGTTAAGGAACCCAAAAATCTATTAGTCAAAATCGGGACAAGCATCGGAGATGTTATTGCCCAATGTGGTGGCTTTAATGGTACTCCAGGCAAGATAATAGCCGGTGGTCCTATGACTGGAATTACTCAATTTTCACTAGATACTCCTATAGCTAAAGGAGTAACAGGTATCATAGTGCTTACTGAAGAAGAAGTTAAGCCTGTAAAAGTAAGTCCTTGTATTAAATGCGGTAAGTGTGTAGAAGCTTGTCCAGTCCATCTATTGCCATTAACTATAAGTGCTTATTCATTACAAGATAAATATGATGAAGCAGAGGAATATAATGCTCTTGCATGTATAGAATGCGGAAGTTGTTCATATATTTGCCCTGCAAAGAGACCTTTAACAGAGTCAATAGCACATGCTAAAAGGGAAATAAAATCCAAGAGGAAAAAATCATAATCATAGGAGGAAATAGAATGGAAGGTAAAGTTATGGATCCAAAGGATAAAGTAGCATTAGAAAAACCTTTAACCATGACCTTGGCGCCTCATATTAGATCTAATGAAACAACAAGAAGGATAATGCTAGATGTAATAATAGCTTTGGCGCCAGCCATGATAGGTAGTGTATATTTTTATGGTATATCAGCATTGATATTGCTATTAGCTTCAGTTGCATCAGCAGTAGTTGCAGAATACTTAACACAAAAGTTATTTAAGAAGGAAATTTTAATAGGAGATTTAAGTGCTGTAGTAACTGGAATCTTACTAGCTTTTAACCTACCTGCAAATGCACCATGGTGGATAGCAGTGTTTGGTTCAGTTTTTGCGATTGTAATCGTAAAAGAGTTTTTTGGAGGAATTGGTTCAAACTTTATGAACCCTGCACTAGCAGCTAGAGCAGCTTTAGTTGCATCATGGCCTTCAATTATGGCTACATATGTTAATCCAGATGGTATCACTAGTGCAACACCACTTGCTCTTATGAAGGATGGTGCTGGGGTAGAGTCATTACCATCAATAGCTAGGATGTTTACAGGAGATATTGGTGGTTCTTTAGGAGAAACATCAGCAGTTCTTTTATTAATAGGTGCGGCTTACTTACTAATTAGAAAGGTAATAAGTTGGGAAATCCCAGTACTTTATATAGCATCAACTTGTGTCGTTTTACTATTTTTTGGAGTTAGTGCTGATCTATTAATTTATCATATCTTAGGTGGGGGACTTATTTTAGGAGCCTTCTTCATGGCTACAGATTATTCTACTACGCCTATAACTAAAAAGGGTAAAATCATCTTTGCTATTGGATGCGGTATTTTAACTGCCTTGATAAGGGTAAAGGGTGGTATGCCAGAAGGGGTTTCTTATTCCATATTACTAATGAACATAATGACCCCAATTATAGAAAGGTTTACAAAACCAAGAGTGTTTGGGGAGGTAAAATAGATGAAGGAAACGTTGAAATTAGGCATAACTTTATTAGTAATTACAGCGGTAGCTGCAGGAGTTTTAGCATTCTCCAACAGCATTACAGAGCCGATTATAGCTGAAAGAGAAAAGCAAGAAAGATTTGGAGCCTTATATAATATTTTCCCAGATGCTGAAGAGTTCTTAGAAGTAGATGAGGCTAAGCTGAAGGAAGTTCAATCTACTTATCCTAATATAACAGAAATAATAGAAATTGTATCTGGTGGATCTACAATTGGTTATGCATTTAATGGTTCAGCTGGTGGATACGGTGGACCTGTTAATGTACTAACTGGTATTAGTGTTGCAGATAATACGGTTGCAGGTATAAGCATTGGTAGTCACTCTGAAACACCAAATCTAGGGGATAGAATTGAAGACCCATCTTTTACTGATACTTATAAGGGTAAGACTACAACTGAAAAGTTAGTAGCAGTAGCTTCACCTTCAGCGGATAATGAAGTTCAATTAATCTCAGGGGCTACGATTTCATCCTTTGCAGTCTTAACTGCAGTTAATGAAGCCAATGAAGCATACTTAGTTTATTTCACTGAATTAGACGTAGAGCCTCCAGTAGAAGAAACTGAAGAGGAAAAAGAAGCAAGATTTATGAGTGAACTGTTTGCTGATGCTGACGAATTTACACCTATAGATGAAGGATTACTTGAGTCAATTATAGCGGAAAATATATTCGTTAGAGAAATATTTGAAGCTAAGGCCGGTGGTGAAGTAATAGGATATATATTCAAGACTATCTCCGGTGGATATGGTGGTGAATTACCAGTTATGACAGGTATCAGCTTAGATGGTACTATTACTGGTATAAGAGTAGGTGCCAATAGTGAAACTCCAGGTCTAGGAACGAAGATAGAAGAGCCTGATTTCCAAGATTCCTTTGTTGGTAAAGCAACTGAAGAAGAATTAGTAGCTGTACCTTCACCAGCAGCAGAAAATGAAGTTCAACTGATTTCTGGAGCCACTGTTTCTACAGACGGAGTATTATACGGTGTTAATGGAGCTAGGGAAGCTTTCTTAGCTATTATTTCACAATAAGTGGAGGTGTAGATTTTGAAACTATCAGAGATTTTAAAGAATGGTATATTTGATGAAAACCCGGTACTAGTACAGCTAGTTGGACTTTGTTCTGTACTGGCTGTTAGTACATCTTTTATAAATGGTTTATCAATGGGATTAGCAGTAATATTCGTATTGTGCTGTTCCAATATAGTAGTTTCCTTGTTAAGAAAGGTTATACCAGATACAATTCGTATTCCAGCCTTTATAGTTGTTATTGCAACATTCGTTACTATCTTAGAGATGTTTTTAAACGCTTATTTAGAATCTGTTTACAAGGCCTTAGGTATATTCCTACCACTGATAGTTGTAAACTGTACAATATTAGCTAGGGCTGAGTCCTTTGCTTCAAAGAATAAGTTAATACCATCCCTTGTAGATGGTTTAGGAATGGGCTTAGGTTTTACTCTAACCCTTTCCATATTAGGTGCTGTAAGGGAATTATTAGGAAAAGGAACTTTACTATCAGGAACAGCTGCTGAAATAAATGTGTTCGGTGAAGGATTCCAAGCAGCTGGAATTTGGGTCGCGCCACCTGGAGCCTTTATCCTATTGGGTATTTTCATAGCAGTATTCAATGTAATAATGAAAAAGAGAAAAGCTAAGGCTGCAGAATAGGAAAGGAGGAAACTAAGTGAAATTATTTACTATACTTGTTTCAACTATACTTGTAAATAACTACGTCTTTGCAAGATTCTTAGGGATATGTCCTTTCCTAGGTGTATCTACTAAGATGGAAACAGCAACAGGAATGGGTTTTGCTGTAACTTTCGTAATTACTCTAGCGTCTGCTATTACTTATTTCATACAACATGCAATTCTTGATCCATTAGGAATTGGGTACTTACAAACTCTAATATTTATATTAGTAATAGCGTCCCTAGTTCAATTTATAGAGTTATTCATTAGAAAAACAAGCCCAGGACTTTATAATGCAATGGGTGTTTACTTACCACTTATAACCACTAACTGTGTAGTTTTAGGGGTTACTATATTAAACATCCAAGAGAAATACACATTCATTGAAGCTATAACTAGTGGTTTTGGTGCTTCATTAGGTTTCTTCCTAGCACTAATCCTATTATCAGGGGTTAGGGAGAAATTAGAGCTGGCAGATGTACCAGAAGCTTTAAAGGGTGTTCCAATTGCTTTAATATCAGCAGGATTAATGTCCATAGCCTTCTCAGGTTTTAGTGGATTAGTTTAGGAGGTAATGAAATGGAAGCTATATTATATCCAGTTACAGTATTAGGAGGATTTGGTTTACTATTTGGTATACTACTGTCCATTGCCTCAAATGTATTTAAAGTGGAAGTAGATCCCAAAATAGAGGAAGTCTTAGAAGCTTTACCTGGGGCTAACTGCGGTGCCTGCGGTTTCCCTGGCTGCGCTGGTTTAGCTACTGCTATAGCTGAAGGAAAGGCACCAGTAAATGCCTGTCCTATAGGTGGTCAAAAAGTTGCTGACCAGGTAGCTGAAATTATGGGAGTAAGTGCAGGAGCTGTTGATAAGAAGGTTGCAGTAGTCTTATGCCAAGGTAGTTGTGATAAAGCGAAAGATAAGTTCGTATACGAGGGCGTTGAAGATTGTAGATATGAAACTGAGCTAGCTGATGGAGCTAAAGCTTGCTCATATGGTTGTTTAGGTTGTGGAACATGCTATGATGTATGTCAGTTCGACGCCATCAGGATGGTAGATGGAGTTGCAGTAATCGATAAGGAAAAGTGTACAGCTTGTATGAAGTGTATTGATGTTTGTCCTAAGGGAATAATAGAATTAGTACCTTATGATAACGAATATGTAGTAAAGTGTAAGAGTGAAGACAAGGGTAAGGAAGTTAGAGCTAACTGCTCCATCGGTTGTATCGGATGTAGACTATGCGTAAGAAATTGTCCTTCAGATGCCTTTACCTTTGAAAACAACCTTGCCAAGATTAACTACGATAAGTGTACAAACTGCGGTATCTGCGAGGAGAAATGTCCTACTAAAGCAATCTGGACGAGTGCTGACAAGGAAGAGAAAGCAGCAAGCTAAAAAAGAGCCTTTAATAGGCTCTTTTTTTACATGTCTATATAGATAATTAAATACTTCACAAAAAAGTTGTAAATGGGAAATGGAAATGGTAAACTATAAATGGTAAACTAATATATTAAGAATTTGTAAATTTCCTTTGTTGGATAGGTGATAAAATGACAAAAGGTGACAAAATATTGATAGTTATCGTCCTTATTCTATCCCTCATATCCATGGGATATATAAGGAGGCAAGGACTATCCAATGATGATAAATACGTCAGCATCCAGGTAAATGGTGCAGAGGTAAAAAAGATTATATTTGATAAGAGCGTAGTAGGTAAGAAACTTCCTATTGAAACGGAGTTTGGTTATAATCTTGTGGAAATTGGCGACAATCAGGTAAGGGTTATTGAAGCCGATTGCCCTGATAAAATAGATGTTAAGCAGGGATGGATTTCAAGGATAGGAGAGACCATCGTCTGCCTACCCAATAGGCTAGTTATAGAAATAAAAGGTGTAGAAAGCGTTAACAGTATAGATATGATGAATTATTAGGAAGAGGTACAAATGAAAAAACTAAACAAGATAATATTCTTATCAGTATTAGTATCAGTAGGCTTAGCATTAGGCGTTTTAGAGTCGGCAATTCCTTTGCCAATAAGTTTTCCAGGTGCCAAGCTGGGACTTTCCAATATGGTAGTCCTGGTAACCCTAGTAGTTTTTGGCTTTAAGGACGGCATTACAGTTTCAATGTTAAAAAGTATTGTACTGATGCTGGTGACAGGTAGCGTATCCAGCTTTATCTACAGTTTTTCTGGGGCTGTATTGAGCTGCATTGCCATGTACATAGCTTATAAGTATTTTTCCAATATCTTCAGCCTAATAGGGGTTAGCATATTAGGAGCTTTAGCCCATAACTTTGCCCAGGTAACTGTAGCAGCAATTATAATCAATAATTTAAGAATTTATACCTATTTGCCATTTTTGATGCTAACTAGTATATTTTCAGGATATTTTGTAGGACTAGCATCATCCTATATAGAAAGAAATTTAAGAGGAAGTTACAATATAATATAATCTTTAGAAGGTGATCACTTGAAGGAGTTTGTCTTAGCAACATCATCACCACGGCGGAAGGAGATATTTGAAAGATTTAATATACCCTATATTGCCGTTGAAAGTAAGGTAGAGGAAAGATTAAATGAATTAGATAGCCCTATACAATATACCATGGGCCTAGCCTTTGAAAAGGCCTATTATGTTAGTAGGTCCTATGAGGATTCCATAGTAATAGGTGCAGATACTATAGTTGTTTTTGAAGATCAAATATTGGAAAAACCTAGGGACGAAGATGATGCCTTTAGGATGCTTAGCATCTTAAGTGGTAAAGTCCATGAAGTAATCTCAGGAATATCCATAATTAACCTTTCAACTAATAAGAAGGTTGTTGACTATGATATTACCCAGGTTAAGTTCAGAAAATTAACTGAAGATTTAATCCATAAATATATCGAAAGTAAGGAACCCTTGGATAAATCTGGTTCTTACGGAATCCAGGGTTTCGGTGGTTTATTTGTTGAAAGTATTTTTGGCTCATATTATAATGTAATAGGACTACCTATAGTTAAACTTGATGAATTATTGATAAAACATTTCAATATCAGTTTAATTGGTAGGTGAAAGGATGGAGGATAAGATTCTTTTGGAAAAAAATTATACTATAAAGGACTTACCCTTAAGCGAAAGACCACGGGAAAAGCTTTATAGTTACGGGGCAGAATCTTTATCCAACGCTGAATTATTGGCCATTATAATTAGGACTGGCCATAAGGAAGACACAGCAATAGATTTAGCACAGAGGATATTAACATTAGATAAAAAGGGATTAGCATATTTAACAAACGTCACTTTAGAACAACTTACGAAGATTAAAGGGATTGGAAAGTGTAAGGCGGCACAGATTTTGGCTGCCATTGAGCTAGGCAAGAGGATTAGTAGGTGGAGGGCTGAGGACAAGATAAAGATAAACTCACCCTTAACTGTTGCTAATTTAGTAATGGATGAGATGCGCTTTTTAGACAGGGAGCACTTCAATGTGGTCTTGTTAGACACTAAAAACCAGCTGCTAAGTATAGAGAATATATCTATAGGTACATTAAACGCTTCAATCGTTCATCCTAGAGATGTCTTTAGAGTTGCTATTAAGAAGAATTCAAATGCCATTATACTTCTACATAATCATCCCAGTGGTGATCCTGAACCTAGCAATGAAGATATCCGTATTACTGAGCGGTTGGTAGAAGTGGGCAATCTAGTAGGTATAAAGGTTTTAGATCATATCATTATTGGAGATAATAGATATGTAAGCTTTAAAGAGAAGAACTTATTATGATTGGAAGGAGAAAATTATGAGACTGTTGAGCATTTTTAATAAGGACATGGGAATTGACTTAGGTACAGCAAATACTCTAGTTTATATAAAAAATAAGGGTGTAGTAGCAAGGGAACCATCAGTTGTAGCTATTCAAACAAATACTAAGCAAGTACTGGCTGTTGGAGAAGAGGCTAAGAAGATGATTGGTAGGACGCCAGGAAATATTGTAGCCATAAGACCACTAAGGGATGGAGTTATAGCTGACTTTGATGTTACACAAAATATGTTGAAATACTTTATCAAGAAGGCCTATAAGAGGAAATCACTTATTCAACCAAGGGTTGTAATCTGCGTTCCCAGTGGTGTAACAGAAGTAGAGAAGAGGGCTGTAGAAGAAGCTGCTATTCATGCAGGAGCCAGGGACGCCTATTTAATTGAAGAACCTATGGCAGCTGCCATAGGGGCAGGTTTACCTGTTCAAGAAGCTACAGGTAGTTTAATAGTGGACATAGGTGGTGGTACTACAGAAGTTGCAGTTATATCCCTTGGTGGAATCGTCACAAGCAAATCCATTAGGGTTGGTGGGGACGAGTTTGATGAGTCAATCGTCAACTATATTAAGAAGGAATATAGCCTAATGATCGGTGAGAGGACGGCAGAAGAGATAAAAATCCAAATAGGTACTGCCGATCCTAATTCTGAGGTAGTTAAGATGGATATTAGGGGGCGTGACCTAGTTACAGGCCTGCCTAAGACCTTGGAAATCTCCTCCAGGGAAATCTATGAAGCTATGAAGGAGCCTATTGCAAGTATTATAGATTCAATTAAGTCAACCCTAGAAAAAACTCCACCAGAGTTGGCTGCAGATATTATAGAGCAGGGCATTATGTTAACAGGTGGAGGTTCACAGCTAGATGGCTTAGACAATGTTATTGCTGAAGAGACGGGAATGCCGGTAATAATAGCTGAAAACCCTCTAGATTGTGTTGCTATTGGAACAGGAAGGGCTCTAGATAGTATAGATGTTTTAAAGCGATCTCTGTACAATAGCAAGAAAATGGGCTAAGTGGTGATTATATGTATTTTTTAAAGAAGCACAAGGATAGAATGATAGTAACTTTAGTTGCTATCATTCTAATTATTATAATTGGAATGACTAATAAGGATAGGTTATCCCTAACTAAATTTGAAAAGACCATTGGGAACATAATCAGCCCGATTAATAAGATAACTAATAGTGTTGGAAATAGCATATCCAATTTTTTTGCTACTATTGCTAATTTAACTAATTTAATAGAAGAAAATGAAGAATTAAGGGTAAAGGTAGCTGCCTTAGAGGAAGAGAATAGGGATTTAAAAAACATCATTGGAAAATATGACTTTCTTAAAAAGGAAGCTGCCTTGATGGAAAATACTAACTTCAATATTATCCCAGCACAGATCACCATGATGGAACCGGGAAACTGGTATGACGTATTCGTTATAGACAAGGGTTCAAAGGACGGAATTGAAAAGGGTGACAATGTTATCAATGGCATAGAGATTGAGAGTGGAGTAATTGAAGAGGGTATTATAGGTAGAGTGGTGGATGTTGGTGATAATTGGTCAAAGGTGATTTCCATAATAGATGAGCAAAGTAGAATCTCCTTTAAAATCACCAGGACCCAAGATGGAGGAATACTCTACGGTAGTGTAGATGGGGTATTAAGCGGTTATTTATTCGATAGCGAAGCAGATGTAGTGCCTGGGGATAAGATCTTTACCTCTGGCTTAGGAGGAGCTTTCCTAGAGGATTTATACATAGGAGAAGTTGAGGAAGTCCATGAGGTGGAAGAAGAATTGATGAAGAAGATAGTTGTAAAACCAGCTATCAACTTTAAGAAGATCTATAGGGTATTTATAATTAAGGAATAAGGGTTGATTTGCGTGACTATAGCTATTTTAGCTTTAATAATACTGATAAATATAATATTTCAAAGTTCCATCCTTCCTTATTTTACCATGTTAAAATATTTTCCCAACACTGGATTAGTCCTAATCATATTGGTGGCTTTAAGAAAAGGAAAGTATTATGGAGCTTTTTTCGGCTTAGCCCTTGGACTAATTCAAGACATACTCTTTGGACAAGTAATAGGGGTAAATGCCCTAATATATTTCCTCCTAGGTTATATTGTAGGACTGATCCAGAGGGTAGTAGTAGTGGAGAATATCTTCATTCCCATACTTAGCTCTATCCTAGCTACTATTTATTACAACTTTTCCTTTTATATTATGATGTTTTTCCTATCTAGGAATATTCCAAGAGCTATTATGATAAAGAACGTCTTTTCCATAGAGATTTTATACAATGCAATAATTGCTTCCCTCCTATATAAGCTGTTTACTAAGATATTTATAATACCTTCCTTGAGTTTTGGAAAGAGGTAGAGGTGATATTTTGAACCTAATTGAAAAAATTAAAGATCGATATAATATAATCACCTTCGTGCTGATAATTATGATGTTAGTCCTATCCCTTAGGCTAGCCACCCTAACTATTGCCCAGGGCGATTACTATAGGGACCTATCGGACAATAAGAGGTTGAAGGAAGTATATATTACTTCCCCAAGGGGGGAGATTAGGGATAGATATGGTAGGCTTCTAGCTGGCAATAAGCCAAGCTTTACAGTTCAACTGCTAAAGGATGAACTTAATAGGTTACCTAAGGAAGAAAAAAATCAGGCCTTTTTAGACCTAATCAGGCTCTTAGAGGAAGATGGGGTTAATTATGCAGATGAGATTCCCATTCAGCTTAATATATATAAGTATGCAAGGGAGGAAGACTATCTAAAGGAGAATTTAGAACCTATAGATAAGGTTTTGGATATAATAGAGGAATATGATTTAATTTCTGAAATATTAGATACTTACTATATCCATCCTACTTATGAGGAACATTTTAAATTTATTACTGCCAATAAGGCCATATCCGCCCTTCTGGATAGGGGGATAGATGTTCCAGTCATAGCCTCAATAGAAGATGGACAAGTAGTATTTTCCTTTAGGTCAGATGTAGACATAGAAAGATGGAAGAAGAATAATGAAGTTAGCCCCTACGCCGGGGCTAAGGATATCCTTATTAAATATATTAAGGAGGACTCTACCATCTTAAGAAAGATGATAGACCATTCCATAGCTAGGAAATTAGTCTACGACATTCTAGTTGAAAAGGGCTTAAGTGCCAATATTGTAATCCAGTATATTGCCATTGAATATAAGGAAGATTATTTAAAACAAAAAAGGGCCCTCAGCAGGATCTATCCAGAAGTAACTATGACTTCTTCTGCAAAGGATGATTTCATAAATATAGTGAAGAAGGTATCCTTAAAGAACTTCTTAGAAACTACTATAGAAGATTCAGAGGGTAATAAAATAATTCCTGGGAAAGTTTTCCTATCTATGGTCCAAGAGAAGGGCATAGAAGTACCCATTGAAATAGAGTTAGACGAAAGTAGCTCCTCAGTAATTTACCGCTATACAGGCAGTAAGGAGTTAGGCGGTGATGATAACCTTGTAGACTTACTTATTTCATACGGTGTGGAAGCTGATATTATTGCTGACTTTATAACCGATGAAGATATAAAGTATCTTGTTCAGGCACAATTATTAAAGGATGGAGTAAACCCTAGGATTTCTATTGCTAAGGAATTTCAGTATGTGGATATGAATAATCTAATTACCTTCTATACGGCAAATAGGATTCCTGATGATAGTACGGATGAAGAGGCCTTCAAGATCCTAAGGGAAAATTATGATATCGACGAAAGCCTAAGTGATTTTGAAGCCAGAAAGATGCTAATCTTACACAACCAGCTGAAAAAGCAAGGATATCTAGCATATACACCTATTAATATAGCTTATGGTATTAAGGATAGCACTGTTGCTAAAATAGAGGAAAGCCTAGCAGATATACCTGGTATAAAAGTATCAGTTGAGCCCGTCCGCTATTATCCGGAAGGGACTACTGCAGCCCACATCCTAGGATATTTAGGAAAGATTAGCCAACCTAATGAGATTGAGAAATATATAGAGGAGTTAAACTATTCACCTAATGATCTAATCGGTAAGACGGGTATTGAAGAGAGTTTTGAACAGACCCTAAGGGGGAAAAATGGGGTTAGAAAGGTGGAAGTTGACTCCCTAGGAAATACCACTAATGTTTTGGAGGAAGTTAAGCCTATACCGGGTGATAATATCTACTTGACTATAGATTTAAAACTACAGCAGGTGGCAGAGCAGGCTTTGAAGCAAACCTTGGAAGCAATTAGTACAGGAGGCACCTACAGAAGCCCATGGGGTGATTATTCCTATGGTATCAATAGGCGGAAGGGTAGGCCTTATATAGCAAATACTGGTGCTGTAGTAGCTATAGACGTAAAAACAGGAGAAGTTTTAGCCAGTGCCAGTTATCCGGCTTACGATCCAAACTTATTTGCTACTGGTATTTCCAACACCGACTGGGAAAGCTTATTCCCTGAAAACCCCAATGACCAAATGGCCCCAAGGCCTTTATATAACATAGTAACTCAAACGGCCATCCAACCAGGTTCTGTATACAAGATGGTGACAGCCTTAACGGCCTTGGAGAAGGGCCTATCACCCAATTATAAGATACAGGATATGGGTAGGGTGGACATTGGTAATAGGCAGTTTAGATGTCTAATATGGACCAATACAGGTGGGACCCATGGTTTTGTAAATGTCTATGAGGCCCTTAGGGACTCTTGTAACTATTACTTCTATACCCTAGCCATGGGTTATAATCAAAAATCTGGCGTTAATATCGGGGTCCAAATAAGCATTGAAGATATAGCAGAAATGAGTAAGAAGTTAGGCCTAAACGATAAAACGGGAATTGAAATCAATATTCCAGCTGAAGTATCTGGTGGAGTACCGGACCCTCAAAGAAAGGTAATCAATACTAAGGCATCACTAAAATCCTATTTAAACAGGAATATAGATACGTACTTTAAGGAAGATTTTGAATATGATGATGAATATCGGAAAGAGACAATCGATGAAATCGTCAGCTGGATCGACCTAGAAGAACCTTTATCACGTGAAGAAGTTATCCGCAGGTTGGATGCCTTGGGCTTAAAGGCTGAAGAGAAATTACCAAATGAGAGAGAAGGCCTGGCGGACAGGATAAAATACACCTATATAAACTTCGCAGGTTGGAATATTACAGATACACTGAACGTTACCATTGGTCAAGGTACTAATGCCTATACTCCTATTCAAATGGCTAACTATATAGGCATAATAGCCAACGGGGGATATAGGCATAAGCTGACCTTAATCGACAGCATAAGAAACTACAATAATTCTGAAACTAAATATGTTCACCAACCTAATCCTGAAAGGATAGATTTGAATGACTATGAAAATCTTGAACATATTAAGAAGGGGATGAAGATGGTTGCTGAATCTGGTACGGCCCGTAGGGTATTCCAAAATTTCCCTGTGGAAGTAGGGGTTAAGACGGGAACTGCCCAAAGGGCAGGAAAAAACCCAGCTACGGGAGATACCTATGATGATTTCGCCTGGTTTGTAGGTTTCGCACCCTATGAGGATCCTGAAATAGCAGTTGCAGCTGTTATCTTCCAGGGTGGTACTGGTGGGTATGCGGGACCGATGGTTAGAGATATAATGGCAGAATATCTTGGTCTAAATGATTCAAATATATACGATGGCTTGCCCTATGACAACTTTATAACCAAATGAAAATTTTAAGAAAAATGGTGAAAAGACTTATATTATGGTAAGATAATAGTGTAAAGACCAAGACGGAGGTAGTAAAGGTGAAGAGGGATATGGTTACCTTTAAGGGTATAAATGAAGGAATATATTTGGAGGTCTATGGGTCCGATATAGAATTAATTAAGAAGGAATTAGATGAGAAAATTTCAAAGCAATTGAATTTTTTTCAGGGAATGAAGTTCCTTGGGGTTAAGGCTGAGGGCTTAACCCCGGAACAGGTCCTTGAGATCAGCCTTATTTTAAAATATAAATATGACTTTGTCTTCGATACAGAGGAAGATCCTTTAAATAGGGCCAGTAAAATCTTTGTAGAAAAAGATAGAATTAGTGACGATTTATCGGAAGGTATGACTAAGTTTCTGTATGGGACACTTAGGTCTGGACAAGTTATAGAATATAATGGTAATATCGTAGTAGTTGGAGATGTAAATCCAGGGGCTGTTTTAAAGGCCACGGGTAACATTATTGTCCTAGGGGTATTAAAGGGTGTGGCCTATGCAGGATTAGGTGGTAATAATGATGCCATTGTTGCAGCTTACGATTTCATGCCTACTCAACTTAAAATAAACGATATTATAGTTAGGGCACCAGATGGTGGCATTTCACAATATAGATCACCAGAAGTAGCCAAGATATATGATGGCGAAATTATAATAGAGCCGTACTTGCCCAATAAATAAAAGGGAGGAACAGAAATGGAGAATGAAAAAAAGGGAACTGCAATAGTTATAACCTCTGGAAAAGGGGGAGTTGGGAAAACAACCACTAGTGCAAATGTTGGGTCAGGCCTAGCCATACTAGGTAAATCTGTAGTTGTTGTAGATGCTGATATTGGGTTGAGAAATTTAGATGTGGTATTAGGTTTGGAGAATAGGATAGTTTATGATATTGTTGATGTAGTGGAAAAAAACTGTAGATTAAAACAAGGCCTAATAAGGGACAAGCGTTTCGATAATCTATATCTATTACCTGCAGCTCAAACTAGGGACAAGTCTGCTATAAAGCCTGAGCAAATGATTGAACTTATTAACGAATTGAAGGAAATATTTGATTATATCATCATAGACTGCCCAGCTGGAATTGAGCAGGGTTTTCAATATTCCATCGCTGGAGCAGATCAAGCCATAATTGTAACCACACCGGAAATATCAGCTGTAAGGGATGCTGATAGGGTTATAGGTATATTAGAAGCAAAGGGTCTTCATAATCCTAAGCTGATTATAAATAGGATCAGGCCAGAAATGGTTAAAAGAGGAGACATGATGAATAGGGAAGATATTGAGGATATTTTAGCCATCGATCTATTAGGTATAGTGCCTGATGACGAAGAAATAGTTATATCCACCAATAAGGGAGAACCGGCTGTTATAGAAAGAAGATCCTTAGCTGGAAATGCCTATATGAACATTTCTAGGAGGATAATAGGTGAAGAAGTTGAATTATTAGACTTAGATAATAACGGCGAGGGTAAGTTTACGAAGATTTTAAAGCTGTTATTTAGTAAATAGGGGGGATAGTCTTGGAACTTTTTAAAATATTTAAAAAACAGGAAAAGAGCAAGAATGTAGCTAAGGAAAGGCTTAAACTAGTATTAGTTCACGATCGGGCTGACCTATCACCAAGGTTTTTAGATATGATTAAGACGGATATTATTAGGGTTATATCTGAATATGCTGAAATCGATGAGGAAGGCTTAGATATTAAATTAACTAGGATGAAAAAAGATGGTGATTTAACTCCCATATCGGCTTTAGTAGCCAATATACCCTTGGTAAAAATAAATAATATGGATAGAAATTAATGGTATAAAACCTGCTCTTAATAAATATTAATTATTAAGGAGCAGGTGATTGGATGAAAAAAAGATTATTAGAAATACTAGACTTAATCTATTTAAATGGTTCTAAGATTCTTAAGAAAATCTTACGAAAAAGCGCAATAGCCTTAAGTATCTTATCAATCCTATTGTTATTAAAGCTAGTAAATTTAAATTTCACTAATAATGTATTAGCTAATATAAAGAATACCATTAATTATGAGTTCAATCTTACTAGGGATAGTATCAGGGTATTTAATAAAGCTAAGGAATTAGCTACTACAGGCACACATAAGGTTTTGGAAGTATTTCATATGGTAGAAATACATAAGTATCCTGCACCTATAGATGGTTTAGTCCATCGACACTACCATAAAGACAACCCTGGTGTAGATATAAAGAGTACTGAAGATTTTGAAGCTAGGGCTATAACAGACGGTATCGTCAAGGATATCCATTTAACGGAAAAGAAGGGTTATTTTATAACTATTGAAAGCAGTGACTTTCAGCATATTTATGGATATTTATCAAAACCTTATGTATCCATTGGTGATAAGGTGGAAGAAGGAGATTTAATAGGGTATTTGGGGACAAGTAAAGATGGAAATAAATATTTAAGACTAGAGATCTTAAAGGATGGCAAATATCAAAACCCAATAGATTATATAGAATTTTAAATACCTCGGTTATCTGAGGTATTATTTTCTTTTATGGTAAGAAATATTTGTTTACATTACATATAGTTAAATAATATATTCACTCTGACGCTTTCGGGCATCATCTATCAATATGTATTAACTAGGTGCTTTATAAATATTTCAAATGTGGTAAAATAACATTAATGATTATATAACCAATGACTATAAATTAGAAAGGAATAGATATGATAGACAAAAGAAAACTAGATAGGATTTTGAAGAAGGTTGAAAAACCAGCCAGATATATCGGTATGGAAATAAATTCTGTTAATAAGGATTTAGAAGATAAAGTTAAATTTGCTTTTTGTTTTCCTGACATTTACGATGTGGGAATGTCCCATATGGGGCTTCATATCCTATACAACCTAATAAATGAGGAAGATGATTTCCTATGTGAAAGGGTATTTTCTCCTTGGACCGATATGGAAGAACTTATGAGGCAGGAGGACATACCCCTATTTACCCTGGAAAGTAAGGAAGAAGTGAGGAATTTCGACTTTCTAGGCTTTACCCTACAATATGAAATGAGCTTTACTAATATTTTAAATATATTGGATTTGGCCAGGATCCCCCTACTATCTAGGGATAGGGGAGAAGAGGATCCAATTATCATAGCAGGAGGGCCTTGTGCCTATAACCCTGAACCTATAGCAGACTTTATAGATGTCTTCGTCATAGGAGAAGGTGAAGAGATAGTTTTAGAACTGTTAAATAAATATAAGGAACATAAGGCTAATAAGGGAGATAAGGAATCCTTCTTAAGAGAGATCCTAAGTATTAAGGGGATTTATATACCTAAATTCTATAAGGTAGAATATAAGGAAGATGGAACCATAAAGGAAATGATTCCTTTAATAGAGGAAGCTCCTAAAAGAATAGAAAAGAGAATGGTTAGAAATCTAGATGAAATGTATTCTCCTAGGAAGGTTATAGTTCCATATATAGAAACAGTCCATGATAGGATTATGCTAGAGCTATTTAGGGGTTGTACCCGCGGTTGTAGGTTCTGCCAAGCAGGCATGATCTATAGGCCTATTAGGGAAAAGAGCCCTGCTAGGTTATTGGATTTAGCAGAGGATTTGGTAAAGAGTACAGGCTATGAAAATATATCCCTATCCTCCTTAAGTACTTGTGACTATAGCCAGCTTCAGCTCTTAGTGTCAAGCTTGATGGATAGATTTTCTGAAGATAATGTAGGCCTATCCCTACCTTCCTTAAGGCTAGATTCCTTTAGTCTAGATATATTAAAGGAAATAGAAAAGGTAAGAAAAAGTGGCCTAACCTTTGCACCTGAGGCCGGAAGCCAGAGGTTGAGGGATGTAATAAATAAGGGGGTTACTGAGGAGGATTTAATCACTGCCGTCTCCTATGCCTTTAAGGAAGGCTGGTCTAGGATAAAACTATACTTTATGCTTGGCCTTCCTACTGAGACTGATGAGGATGTATTAGGCATAAGGGATTTGGCATATTTGGTTAAGGACCTCTTCTTCAAGAGGCCTAAGGAGGAAAGAAGGGGAAATTTCTCAGTTACAGCAAGTGCATCATGTTTTGTTCCTAAGCCCTTTACACCCTTCCAGTGGGTAAAGCAGGATACAATTGAAGAATTTAAGAGGAAGGCCCATTTAGTCAAAGATAGCATTAGGGATAAGAGGATTAACTTTAACTACCATGATCCTGAATTAAGCTATGTGGAGGCTGTCTTTGCCAGAGGGGATAGAAGGTTAGGAAAGGCCTTATTAAAGGCTTGGGAAAAGGGGTGTAAATTCGATGGTTGGAGCGAACACTTTAAATATGATCTATGGTTGGAGGCCTTTGAAGAGGCAGGGATTGATGGTAGCTTCTATGCCCATAGGGAGAGGGATAAGGATGAAATTTTCCCTTGGGACTTCATTGATATTGGAGTAAGCAAGAAGTTCCTATATAGGGAATATGAAAGGGCCTTAGCTGGAGAAACTACCGATGATTGCAGGATAGATTGCAAGGGTTGTGGAATTAGGGATTGTGCTATGAGAGGTGTATTCAATTGATCTTAAGGGTAAAATTTAACAAGAAAAACTATCTAAAGTATATAGGACATCTAGATCTTTTAAGATTGTTTCAAAGGAGTTTTAGCAGGGCAGCTATTCCCGTTAAGTTTAGTGAAGGATTTAACCCCCATCCTAGATTTTCCATAGCCAGCCCACTTTCATTGGGTATAGAGAGCGAAGAGGAATATATGGATATAGAGATGGCTGAAAGGATAGAGGCAGAAGAATTTATAAGAAGGATGAACCAGGTATTGCCTAAGGATATACAGATTTTGGAGGCCGTATATCCAGAGGATAAAAGATCCATCAGCTCCCTAATTACTTGGGCCTTGTATGAAATCAGATTTGCTACTAAAGTTGATATGGACTTAGATGAGGCAAAAAGAATTATTAATAGCTGGTTAGAAAGGGAAGAAATCATCATATCCCGCTTAAGGAAGAAGGGTAGAAAAAGGGTTATGAAGGAAGAAAATATTAGGCCCCTTATCGGACATCTGGATGTTAAAGGAAAGGAAGGGGATGAAATAGTTCTTCAGGCCCTAATGAAGGTTGGAGAAGGTGGAAACTTAAGGCCCTTTGATTTTATAAATGCCTTAAATGAGGCGGAAGAGCTTCAGATGGATCTAGATTCAGTACTAATAAAAAGACAGTCCCTATATATAGGAGATGGAGAGGAAATTTATAGGCCGGTAAAATAAGCATATGGCCTAATTGGGAGAGAATTTTATGAATTATATTTTTATCAGTAGTAAGGATGGTATAAATAGGATAGGACTAGTGGAAGAGGGAAGATTGGTAGAATACTATATGGAAGAAAAGGATAGTGAAAAGATAGTAGGTAATATCTATAGGGCTAGGGTTGAAAATGTCTTAAGGGGTATGAATGCTGCCTTTGTAAATATAGGTGTAGGGAAGAATGCATATCTTTATGTAAAGGATGCTTATAGTAGGGAGCAGTTATTATCTAAAAAGAACTACCCTATAGACCAGGTTTTAAAATCTGGTGATGAAGTAATAGTACAAGTTGTAAAGGAGGCCTTAGGGACTAAGGGACCTAAGGTTACCACCCATATTAGTATTCCGGGCCGCTACATTGTACTTACACCCTATTCCAGGGATATAAACATCTCCCGCAAGATAAAGGAAAGTGAAGAAGTTAAAAGGCTGAAAAAAATCGGCCATGA
>JAAYLY010000147.1 GCA_012521625.1 Tissierellia bacterium
TAGCTCTTTAATGCATTCGTAGATAGAGACGACACCAGCCCTATCATCTAAGGCCTTACCTGCATATCTATCATTTTTCAATTCAATTAGCTGCCTTTTGATGGTAATCGGGTCTCCTATGCTGACTAATTCCTTGACCTTCTCATAGGGAAGGCCTATATCTATGGTCATGTCCTCCATCTTAATGGCCTTTTTCTGCTCCTCTGGCTCCTGTAGATGAGGTGGCTTAGCACCTATTACGCCGAAGAGTTCTTTCTTTCCATGGACTATGACCTCCTGGCCTAGGATAGTCCTCGGGTCTATACCACCCACATTGGTAAACCTTAAAAAGCCGTTTTCTTCAATATCCTTAACCATCAGGCCTATTTCATCCATATGGGCAGCAATTAGAATTTTAACCCTGTCTTTATCTGGGTCTTTATCTGTGCTGCAGCCCTTTTTTAGGGCAATAATGTTCCCTAACTTGTCTGTAGTAATCTCGTCGGCATACTTTTCGAAGTGGGAAATTATTAATTCATTTAAGCTATCTTCATAGCCGGAGATACCCTTATGATTGGAAAGTGATCTTAAGAATTCTAAATTTGACAAATTATCCAATCCCCCTCACTTTTAATTTATAAAAATTAAGTACTAAAGTTATTATAATAATAACCTCAGTACATAATTTTAAAGCTCCTATTTATTTTTAACTATATCTTCGATGGTAGTATCTAAATCTTCCTTTGGTAGCTCTTCAGCTTCTACTTCTTTTCTTTCGGCCTCTTCTTTTACCCCATTAGCTTCCTTCATACTTAAGCTGATTTTTCTATCTTTTTCGTTTATATCTAATACCTTAACCTTAACCTTTTGACCTACTTCTAATACGTCTGAAGGTTTAGCTATGTGTTTGTTAGAGATTTGTGATACGTGTAATAGTCCATCTACTCCACTTTCTAGTCTTACGAAGGCACCAAAATCTTGTAGGTTCACTACTTCACCCTCTACTATATCTCCTACATTTACAGATTTAGTAAATACTACCCATGGTTCATCAACAGTTTGTTTTAATCCTAGGGATATCCTATTTTTCTCCTTATCGAAGGATAGGACCTTAACTTCTACCCTGTCCCCTGGCTTAACCACATCTGATGGATGCTTAACCCTAAACCAGGATAGGTCTGAAATATGGATTAATCCATCAACACCACCTAGGTCTACAAAGGCACCAAAGTCAGTAAGTCTTACTACTTCACCTTCTATTATCTTGCCTTCTTCTAGGCTATCCCATAGGGCTTCCTTCTTAGCTTCGATTTCCTTTCTTTCCACTTCTTTTCTTGAGAAGATCAATCTCTTCTTCTCCCTATCGATTTCTATGATTTCAACTGGGAATTTTTGACCCACATAGGACTCTAATTCTGAAACGTATTTTACGGAAACATGGGATGCTGGTATAAAACCATTTAATCCACCATTGTATGTTGCTATAAGGCCGCCCTTAACAGCCTTTAAGACCTTAACTTCTATTTTCTCTTTATTCTTGAACTTCTCCTCTAAGACGTCCCATTGTTTTAGGTCTTCAACCCTCTTTGATGAAAGAACTACGTTACCTTCTCCGTCATCCATTCTGACTACAAATACTTCTATTTCGTCCCCTTCCTTATAAAGGTCTTTAGGATTCACATCTGGATCGTCTGTTAGCTCTTCCTTAGTGATGATACCATCGGATCTATAATTAATGTTAACCATAACTTCGTTGTCTGTTACGAATAATACTTCCCCCTTAATTATTTGTCCAGGATAGATCCTAGTAAAGGTATTTTCTATAGCCTCCATCATTTCATTATTCATTTGATCGTTGTTTAAATTCTCCATTGCTTCAACAGCCTCCTTAATAATCCAATCAGGTGTAGATGCACCTGCTGTTATTCCTATTGTATTAAATTTTTTTAGATCTTGTAAAGATAATTCTTTTATAGATTCTATATGATATACATGAGGGCAATATTTCCTGCTGATTTCAGCAAGCTTCTTTGTATTAGAGCTCATCTTACCCCCAAGGACAATCATAGCATCTACCATCTGAGCCACCTGCCTTGCAGCTTCCTGCCTATTCTTTGTAGCGTTACAGATGGTGTTAAAGATCTTAGCTTCCTCTGCCTTTTTTTCTATGGCCTCTACTAAGGAGTCAAACTTTTCCTTCCTATTTGTAGTTTGAGAGACAACACAGACCCTTTTTAAGGCGGGAAGTTTTTCTACCTCTTCCAGGCTATTTATAATAAATACATCCCCTTGTGCATAACCCTTGATGCCTATAACTTCAGGATGGTTGGGATCACCTATGATTGCTATAGTATAGCCTTTTAAGCTATAATCCTCCACCCTCTTATGGACTGCCTTAACGTAAGGGCAGGTAGTATCTATCACCTCTAGACCTTTACTCTTCATATCTTCTTCCTGATTCTTTGGCACTCCATGGGATCTTATGATGATCTTACCTTCATCCACATCCCTATAATCATCTATGGTCCTTAGCCCTTCCTTTTCTAATCTATTGACCTCCTGGGGATTATGAATCAGGGGTCCATAGGAATAAATCCTTTTATCCTCCGATTCAAGTTCAGTACTAGCTATGTCTATGGCTCTCTTTACGCCAAAACAAAAGCCTGAATGGTCAGCTATAATTACCTTCATTAATTTCCTCCTGCATCTTTTAAGTTATAGATCCTTCTTAGGATCATCTTACTCAATTCTAAGTAATCTTCCGAACTAGGTTTTCCTTCTATATGTTCTTTCAGATCCATGGGCTGGCCGATGTAAATGTCTACCCTATTAAAGATCTTATAATTGCTATCAATATACATAGGTAATACATCGGCTTTAGACTTAATACTAAGTAAGGCTACCCCTGATTTTGCATTATTTAGGTCCATGGATTTAACCCTAGTTCCCTCAGGGAAGATTCCTAATATCTTATCTTCCCTTAACAGCCTAAGGGCATTCTTTATTGCCCCTAAGTCGCTTCCTTGCCTATCTACAGGGAAGACATTTAATTTCCTTAGGACCTTTGCAAATAGCTTATTCTTAAATAGCTCCTTCTTCCCCATCCAGCAGATCTGCCTAGGGAAGGCAATGGATATAAAGATTGGGTCCCAATTGCTGTGATGATTGGCACAAACAATAATTCGCCCCTCTGAAGGGACGTTTTCCATGCCATAAACCCTTATTCTATAGAATGGACTTAAGATAACCTTGGCTAATGACTTTACTATATTATAGAACACCTTCATTACCTCCATTAACTATGGAGACTATAAAATCTACACAGTCTTCTATAGATTTATTGCTAGTATCTAATAAATATGCATCCTTTGACCTCACTAGGGGGCCTACTTCCCGATTGCTGTCAATTTCATCTCTTGTCTTTAACTCTTCCACTATATCTTCAAACTTAACATCTTCTCCCCTGTTTATCAGCTCTTTGAATCTCCTCTTAGCTCTTTCTTCAACGGAGGCTGTTAGGAAAAACTTATAGTCGGCATGGGGTAAGACTACTGTACCTATATCCCGGCCATCCATTATAACGCTTTTCTTCTTAGCCATAGCTTGTTGAAGATGAACTAATTTTTCCCTGACTTCCTTAATCATAGCTATATAGGATACATTTTTACTAACTATATTGTCCCTTATTTCCTTATCCACATTGACACCATCTAGATAGATGCTGTTATTAATAAAATCAATTTCAGTTTCCTTCAGTAAATCGATTACAGCCTTTTCATCTAGAGGGTCTATATTATTTTTTAAAACCTTATAGGTTATTGCTCTATACATGGCACCAGTATCTATATATTCAATATTCAATATCTTGGATACCATCTTAGCTATGGTGCTTTTTCCTGAAGCTGAAGGGCCATCGATGGCAATGGAATAATAACTATTACTCATTCAACTCCCCCTATAGTTCATCAAGTATAAATTTCTTCAAAAGCTCCTTAGATAATTATATATTAAATCCTTACAGTAAACAAGTGATTTAACTATTGCTTAGGATATTCACACCAGCTAGGTATCCTGTCGAGTAAGCAATCTGTAAATTAAAGCCACCAGTCAAGGCATCTACATCTATAATCTCACCTGCAAAGTGTAGGTTGGGGACTAGTTTAGATTCCATGGAGGATGGGTTTATCTCCCTGGTATCTATACCCCCTGAAGTGACTATGGCCTCTTCAATTGGCCTAAAGGATTTAAATTTCAGTGGGAAATCCTTTATAGTCTCAACTAGCCTTGTCCTTTCTTCCTTGCTTATTTGATTCACGCTCTTTTCCGGATCAATCTTGGCAAACTTAATCATATAGGGAATGATCTTTTGTGGTAGTAAATCATCTAAGGCATTTTTTATCATCTTATTCTTGTATAGTTCAAAATCCCTCAGTACCCTGTCATCTAACTTTTTATAATCCAAGGCTGGTTTAAAATCTATAGATAAAGTAATTTCCTCCCCCTGGTATTTATTCAGATAGTTGCTAGTAGTTAGAACTATAGGACCGGAAATCCCATAATGGGTAAAAAGCATCTCTCCAAATTCCTCATGGATAAGACGGTTGTTAACAAAGGTTTTTAGGGTTACATTTCTTAAGGATAAACCTTGTAAATCCTTAATCCAATCTCCTTCAAGGGCCATAGGGACTAAAGCAGGCTTAGGATTTACTATCTTATGGCCAAACTTTTTAGCAAATTCATAGCCATCACCAGTAGAGCCCGTTAAGGGATAGGATTTACCACCAGTGGCCAGGATAAGGCCATGGCATTTGAAGGACTCCTCATCCGTATTGATATAAAAGTATTCATCCTCATAATAAATACTTTTGACCCTAGTATTTAACCTTAAATCTACACCCTTATCCTTTAACAGCCTTTCAAAGGCCTTGATAACATCGCTGGATTTATCGCTTTTGGGAAATACCCTATTTCCCCTTTCCACCTTAGTCTCCAGCCCATATTCTTTTAATAGCTTAATAATATCTTCATTAGTAAAGGAATATAAACTGCTATATAGGAAATTTCTATTGGTAACTATATAATCAAAAAATTCGTCTATTGGTATGGCGTTGGTTATATTACACCTGCCCTTACCCGTTATAAATAGCTTCCTACCAATCCTATTATTTTTTTCCAAAAGGGTAACCTTCAATCCCCTAGAGGCAGCCATGCTAGCTGCCATGATACCGGCAGGGCCAGCACCTATAACACAAACTTCTTTACTCATCCTTCTTCCCTCAATTTGTCAATTTTTTTCTTGCTATATATCATATTTTATATATATCATATTTTGCCCATATCTCCTCTAATATTGCAAAGTTGTTGTTTAAGTCATCCTTCTTATCATTTCCTATGGCTATAATAAAGGAATTTATTAAGCTCATAGGTGCTACTAAGGAGTCTACAAAGGAAAGCATATCGCTAGATGCCAATAGGGTAATATCTGCTTCCTTAGCAGTAGGTGACAGCATACTGTCTGTAAGGGTAATAATAGGCGTACCCCTATCCTTAGCAAAATCTAAAACATCCATAATTCTCTTTGAATATCTTGGATATGTAATGATTATTATCACATCTTTTGGTGATATCTTCAATAGTTTCTCAAAAATATCGTTGGATTCATTGGTTATTATATGCACATCATCTACTAGAAAGTTTAGGTAGAAGCCTAAATATCCAGCTAAGAAGGATGATGTTCTTAAACCAACCACATAGTTCTTCCTGGCCTCAAGGACTAAATCCACAGCCCTGTCGAAGGATTCTAGGTCTATTTCATTGATGGTCTTCTTGATATTTTCCATATCCCTTTCCATCATCCTGCCTATGTTGTTGCCATTTTGTGAATACTTACTTTCTGCTAAGCTTAACCTTTGGAGTGTAGTTAATTTACTCTTTATAAGCTCTTGCAGGTCTTGCTGAAGATTTCTATATCCTTCATAACCTAATCTATTGGCAAACCTTACAACAGTTGATTCGCTTACGTTTATAGCTTCTCCTAAGGCCCCAGCTGTCATAAAAGCAGCCTTATCATAGTCTTCTAATATGTAATTTGCAATTAATTTTTGGCCTTTACTCAATTTCGGATATTCATCTTTTATCTTCTTTATTAGGTCTTTATTTTTGTCCATGCCATAATCCCCCATTTAATATTTAAAGTCTAACATTATCAATATATTATCAAATAGAAATATATTCCGCAATATAATATTGAATTATTCAAATATTGATATTTTTCCCTAGCTATTTTCAATTTTCAAAAAATGACAAAAGAAAAAACACCTTTAAGGTGTTTTAGACTTTTCAATTAAATATAGAAGGGGAGGTGAATTCTTCTGGTTGATAAATTCGCTTTTTAATACATGATATTTCCTCTGATCTAGTTGAGATAGAAATTTCTCTAAGGCTTCCTTCTCTTCTAAGCCGCCTGGATGGCCTATATAGGAGACTATCATAACTATTCCATTTTCCTTAAGTAAGTCTAAAACCTTAGCCACACTAGCTACAGTACTACTAGCCTTGGTTATGATCCTCTTATCTCCATTGGGTAGATAGCCTAGGTTATAAACTGCAAAATCTATAGCTTCATCTATATACTTATCTACATTTTCATGGCTATCATGGATAAGGATTGCATTATCTAACAAGCCATGTTCCATTAAAAGCTTTTTACTATTTTCTATGGCAAGCTCTTGAATATCAAAGCCGTATACCCGGCCGGAGCTACCAACTAGCTTACATAAATCTAGTGTATCCTTGCCATTTCCAAGGGTTGCGTCAACTACTATATCCCCATCGTTTACAAAGTCCTTCATAAACTCTTTGGATATCCTCAAGGTATTTGTTATCTTCTCATACTTCAATTTAATCCCCCATTACAAACTTTTTAAATAGGCTATTTCCTCTTCAGTTAAAAACCTCCAGTTGCCCACGTGTAAATCCCCTAACTCCAGTTCACCAATGGCAACCCTCTTCAACTTTTTAACCGGATGATTTATAGCCTCACACATCTTTCTTACTTGCCTATTTCTACCTTCATGAATCCTTATATCTAAGATGGATTCATCTTCAAAACTTCTAAGAATCTTTATATAGGCCTTGGCAGTCTTCTTACCATCTATCAGCAGGCCCTGCCTAAAACTTTCCAACTCCCTCTTGTTTGGAACTCCTTCCACTACTGCTATATATCTTTTTACAACCTCATTGCTGGGATGGGTCAGCCTATAAGTTAAATCCCCATCGTTAGTTAATAGCAATAGGCCGGTGGTATCTATATCCAACCTTCCAACTGGGTAGATCCTCTCCCTAACTCCATCTATTAAATCCGTAACTACCCTTCTATTTTTCTCATCCTTAAGACTGGTTACATAGCCCAAGGGCTTATTGAGCATGATGTAGACCTTTTTAGATTCTAATTTGATTTTCTTATTATTAACTTTAACTAGATCCTTATCTGGATCTATCTTAAGGCCAGGCTCAGTAATAACTTGTCCATTTACTTCTACTAGCCCCTGTCTTATAAGCTCCTCTGATTTACGCCTAGATGCCACTCCACACTTAGCCATAAATTTTTGTATACGCATTTAAATCACCCCTATAAACTCAAGGGAAATCGAGTAAAACTCGATTTCGCCTTATCTAAAGAAATCCATCAACCTTTGGAAGATATTCTTCTCCTTCACCTCATTTAGGGAAATTAGATTATCTTTCCTAATTAATACCCCATCTAGATAGGTCTCAATACTGCCTAAGACTTCTCCCTTATCAATGGGTAGTTGAATATTATCGTCTATATTGATCTTTACTTTAATAAGGTCCCTTTCATCCTCCCTTAGTGGGTAGAATAGGTCATTTTCTGCCACAATATTGACTTCTAGCTCATCTTCCCTTAAGTAGAGCTTCTTAATCAATTGATTTTTATTATAGACGGTATAGGGCTTATAGTTTTCAAAACCATAATCTAATAGTTTATAATTATCGTTAAACCAGTCAGGGGCCCTTAAACTAACGGCTATCAACCTCATACCATTCCTGTAGGCGGTAGAGACTAAACACCTACCTGCTGTCATAGTATAGCCGGTTTTTACCCCGTCTCCCCCCTCATACTCCCACAGGGTCTTATTCTTATTGACAAAATAATCGTTCTTCTCCCTATTGGCCCTATAACTTTTGGAGCTGACTATTTCCCTAAAGATTTCATGCTTAAAGGCCTCGCGAGTAATTAGGGCTAGGTCATAGGCAGTAGAATAGTGGTCCTTATGGCTTAAACCATGAGGATTTTTAAAGTTAGTATTTAAGGCATTTATAGACCTTGCCCTTTCGTTCATCATCTTTACGAATTCCTCTTCATCTCCAGCTATATGGTTGGCTATGGCTGTGGCAGCATCATTGCCGGATCTAAGCATTAGGCCGTAGAGGAGGTCTTTCATTGATATTTCCTCATCATTGGCTAGATAGATGCTGGAGCCTTCTATATTTATAGACCTTTCGTCTACCTTTACAATTTCATCTAATTGGCTGTTTTCTATGGCCAAAAGAGCCGTCATGATTTTGGTGGTACTGGCCATGGGCAGCCCTACATGGGCATTTTTTTCCAGTAATACCCTACCGCTTACCTCATCCATAAGTACATAGCTGTAGGCACTAGTATTAAGTATATCAGCATAGGCTAAACTTTGGCAAGATAAAATCATTAGGATCATGATAATAATCAGAAACTTCTTATCCAAAATATTACCTCCCATATTTAAGCTTATATTTTATCTTGCCAAAAATTAAGAAAAATAATACCCAAAGTATTATTCTTCCAAGCCACCAAATTCTTCATCTATCCTTTCAACCATTTCCTCTAAGGCCGGCAGGTCCTCTAAGGATTCAAGGGAAAAGAGCCTTAAAAATTCCTCAGTAGTACCGTAAATTATGGGTCTGCCAATTTTTTCCAAACGGCCTAATTCTTTAACTAAATTTTTCTCAATTAAGGTCTCTATAGACCTATCGCTTTTCACCCCTCTTATATTATCGATCTCTGACTTAGTGATAGGCTGCCTGTAGGCTATAATAGCTAAAGTCTCCATGGCAGCAGTGGATAAGCTCTTATTGGGCTTAGTATGGTTTAATTTCTTTATCCAGTCGTAATGTTCTGGCCTAGTGCTAAACTGATATGTATCGTTGGCCTTAACAATCCTTATACCCCTTCTATCATAATCAAATTCGTCACACATCTCTTCCACTATGGTTTTAACCTCTTCCTTATCCATTTTAAGTATCTTGGATATATCATCTAAAGAAAGGGGTTCCCCCCATACGAATAATAAACCCTCTATAATCGACTTTATCTCTCTAGTGTCCATCAATAATTCGCCCCTATTTCATTTTTCCTTATAATAAGATCTGCAAAAGCATACTCCTGCTCAACAAGAATAGTTTTTGCCTTCATCAATTCCAAAACGGATAAAAAGTAGGCTACGATTTCATTTTTACTAGAATCAGCCCTCAGCAATTGGCTGAACTTAATAGTCCTACTATCCTCTAAACGCCTTAGGATATTTTCTGTACAATCTTTAACACTGTATTCATCCCTTCGGATGGCTCCAAGGTCAAAGTCCTCCACTGCCAAGCCCCGTTTGTTTAAGATCCTATTAAGGGTCATAAACAGGGACTCCACATCAAGAGGTCCCAAGTCCACTTCCTCCTCTTCAAACTGGGTTAAGTCCTCCTGGGGTTTGGTAAAGGATTTTAGCCCTATTTCTTCGTAATTCCTTAACTTAGCTGCAGCCTCTTTAAACTGCTTATAGGCCAGTAACCTTCTTACCAGCTCTTCCCTTGGGTCCTCTTCTTCCTCTTCCTCCGCTTCCACCTTAACCTTAGGCAGGAGCATCTTAGATTTAATCTGCAGTAAAGTGGCAGCCATAAGGAGGAAATCGCTGGTAACTTCCAGATTTAGAATCTCCATCTGCTCTATATAGTCTAAATACTGCTCAGTAATGACGTTAATCGGTATATCGTAGATATCGATTTTTTGCTTTTCAATTAGGCTTAACAAAAGGTCCAGTGGACCTTCAAAGCTGTCTAAAACTATCTTATAACCCATATTCAACTCCTAAGAAAATATTATTTGCATATAAATGCCTAATACCATATTTATTATGGGGTTGATAATCCTTCCGATGGCATTGCTAAATATCAATAACACCAAGATAATATAGAAATATCTTTCATATTTGTAAAAATAATATTCTAGCTTCCTGGGTAGTAAACTGGCTACTATCTTTGAACCATCTAAGGGGGGGAAGGGTAGGAGGTTGAATACCCCTAAGCCTATATTATACAGTAAAGCTATTAAAAGAATTTGAGCTACTATATAGCTTTTTACTAGATTAAACTTTAAGATTAAACTGATAATAAAGGCTAGAATGAAATTAGCCAAGGGCCCAGCCAAGGAAACTATCAAGGTTCCCCCTTTTCTGTTTTTAAAATAAAAGGGATTTATGGGAACAGGCTTGGCCCATCCGAACTTAAAAATTAAAAGGGATAGAAAGCCAACGGGATCTATATGCTTAAGGGGATTAAGACTTAGTCTACCCTGATTCTTAGCCGTATTATCCCCTAAGAGATAGGCACTATAGCCATGGGCTAATTCATGAATGACTATGGCCAAAAGAAGGCCTGGTAATTTATATAGGGTGTTCATAAAAACTTCCTCTCTCTGAATTGTAAAATTTATACTATTAACATTATACAACCTCGAACTTTTAAAGTCGAGGTTGTAGGATTATTTATTGAAAAGGAAGTTGTTCCATACTTTTTTAAATATATTTACTAAACTTCCCTTTTCTATATCAATTTTTGCCACCAAATTAATCCTATCCACTACTTGACCATCTAATTCAACTACCATCTCTCCAACTACATCTCCCAGCTTAACTGGCGCTTCCACATGTTCAGGATAGACTACTTCCTTATTAATCTTACCCTTACTTCCCTTAGGTAGCAGGATGTGGCTATCTCTTTCTAGCATTATAGGGAGTAAGTCAGCACTGCCCTTTTCTACAGGAATATTGGCGATAACCTCCCCCCTATTAGCAATGGTTACTGACTCATAGTTGGCAAAGCCGAAATCAAGTAATTTTGCAGCCTCACTAAACCTTATCTGAGAGGTTTCTGCTCCAAGTACAACAGCTATAAGCTGTAAATCTCCCCTTTTAGCAGATGCCGATAAGCAATGTCTAGCCTCAGAGGTGTAACCAGTCTTTATACCATTGCAACCTTCATAGCTCCTAATAAGCTTATTGGTATTGACCATAGTTTGAACGCTTCTCTTGATCTTTCCAACTTCCAGGTCTTCCATATAGGTAGTTAAGTAAGGCATAATTTTTTCATGTTTAATTAGCTCCCTGGACATGATCCCTATATCATAGGCAGTTGAATAATGGTTATCTGCCGGAAGGCCGGTGGAATTTACGAAATTAGTATTTTCCATACCCAATGCTTTGGCCTTTTCATTCATCAGCTTTACAAAGGCCTCTTCGCTGCCAGCTATGTGGACGGCTAAAGCTATGGAGGCATCGTTGGCTGACCTAATGCTTATGGCCTTTATAAGGTTTTCCACCGTTTGCACTTCTCCAGCATCTAAAAAGACAGAGGTTCCTTCAACCCTTGAGGCGCTTTCGCTGACTATTACCTTGTCATCTAGCTTTATCTTACCACTTTCCAACTGCTCCATTGCTATAAGTAGGGTCATAATCTTAGTTATACTGGCAGGGGGTAGTTTTTCATGTTCATTATGGGCTAATATAATCTCGCCTGAATTATAGTCCATAAGAAGATAGGCTTTAGATGTCAGGTCCATCTCAGCATTAGCTACTGAAAAATTAAAGGATAATATAATTATTAAAATGATGGATAACAGTCTCTTCTTCAACACTATACCTCCATTCATCATTTATAATTATATTATCCAATATATACATTTATATACTGTAATCCTATGGACTGAAGGCTGATATTATCAGTCTTTAGGCTATTAAATTTTAACTTTTTTTCCAAATCCTTACATCTGGATTTATTGAAAAAA
>JAAYLY010000148.1 GCA_012521625.1 Tissierellia bacterium
AGGAGGAGTTATTATGAACAAAATGACTCAAGACAACTTAAGGTCTGCCTTTGGTGGAGAGAGTATGGCTCATATGAGGTACAGAATTTGGGGAGAAAAAGCTAAAAAAGAAGGTTTCCCAAATGTATCAAGACTGTTCTATGCAACATCAGATGCAGAAGAAGTACATGCAACTCATCACTTTAACGCTATGAAGGATATTGAGGGTGGATTCCCAGTAACTGCCATGGCTGAATTTGGATTAACAAGCACATCAGAAAACCTACAAGGAGCTATAGATGGAGAAGTTTTTGAATATACACAAATGTATCCTGCTTACATAGCTGTGGCAGAGATGCAAGAGGAAAAAGAAGCTGTTAGGGCAATGAAATATGCTATTGAAGCTGAAAAGATCCATGCTGAACTATTTACAAAGGCTAAGGAAGCAGTTGACCAAGGTAAGGATTTAGAAGCAGAACAAGTTTTACTATGCCCAATTTGCGGATTTATTTCAATAACAGGAAAAGAAGACACTTGTCCACTATGTAACGCTAAGAAAGAGTTATTTAAAGAATATTAAAAAAAAGACACCGGTAGGTGTCTTTTTTAATGAAAACATTTACATCATGGTGAACTGGAGGAATCTTCATGTTGGTAAGAAAAGTTATATTACAGCTAGAAACGGGCCTACATGCCAGGCCAGCTTCAGAATTGGTAAAAATAGCATCAGGCTTTACTTCTGAAATAGTCCTGGTTAAGGATGGGCAGGAGTATAATGCGAAAAGTATCTTGGGGCTCTTAAGTATTGGGGCTGGTAAGGGTGATGAATTTATAATTAAAGCAAAGGGCCATGATGCCCAGGAGGCAATTGAAAGGATAGAAGATTTTTTGGCAAATAGGGTTTATAGCTAGGAGGATGTATGAAAGGTATTGGAATTTCCCCAGGATTAGTTTTAGGTAAGGCCTTTGTCTATAAGGAGGAAAGTCTCTTTAAAAGATATTATGTTAAATGTCAAAGGGAGGAAGTAGATAGGCTTAAAGTAGCCTTGGATCAAGCCAAGAAGGAGATAGAACTTATATATAATGAGAGTAAGACTCTAGTAGGAGAGGATGCAGATATTTTCATAGCTCATAAGGAAATGTTAGAAGATCCTGAGCTAATCAATGGAATTATAGATATTATTATTAATGAAGGGATAAATTCCGAATGGGCTATCCATAAGGTAATCAACAATTTTATATCCCTTTTTAAATTGAGGAATAATGAATATATAGATGCTAAAATTATCGACCTAAAGGACATCTCTTCTCGCCTAATAAGGATATTAGCTGGAAGCAAACTTGCTGCTCCACTAGAATGGGAAGGGGAGCTAATCATCATAGCTAAGGAATTAACTCCTTCTAATATTTTACAGATGGACAAGAGGGTAAGGGGAATAGTAACAGAATTTGGAGGTATTACATCCCATACTTCAATACTTTCTAAAGCATCAAATATACCAATGGTAATAGGGGTAAATAATATAACAGAGCTAGTAGTAGATGGAGATTTTATAATTTTAGACGCATATGAGGGTAGGATAATCCTTAATCCCTGTGAGGATGCTATTAAGGAATACCAAGAAAGAAAGAGACAGAGGATTAAATTTTGGGAGCTCCATAGGGTAAGAGATAGGGAAACTATTACCCAAGATGGATATAAGGTTAAGGTTACAGGAAATATTGCTGGGGTGGAAGATATAAAAAATCTACTGGCAGTAGGGGCTGAAGGTGTAGGCTTATTTAGGACAGAAAACCTCTTTCTAGAAGGTTTACTAGATGAGGAAGAGCAATTTCAGCTTTATAAAAGGGCAGTAGACCTATTGGGTAACCATCAATTAACTATTAGGACTCTAGATGTAGGTGGGGATAAGGCCATACCCTATTTAAATCTGCCTAAGGAGAACAACCCCTTCTTGGGTTTACGAGGTATTAGGGTAAGCCTATTGAGGGAAGAATTATTTAAAATACAGTTAAGGGCAATATACAGGGCAAGTATCTATGGTAGCTTAAGGTTGATGTTTCCTATGATAAGTAGGATTGAAGAAATAAGGGCTGCAAAAGCCCTAATAGCACAGGTACAAGAGGAATTAATGAAGGAAGGAATTCCCTTTGAGCCAGTGGAAATTGGGATGATGGTTGAAACACCAGCAGCCGCCATCCATTCAGCAGCCTTTGCAAGGGAAGTGGATTTTTTTAGCATAGGGACTAACGATTTGATTCAGTATACCCTAGCAGTTGATAGGGATAATAAGAATGTAATGGAACTTTATGATCCATACCACCCAGCTGTCTTAAGGCTGATTAAGCTGGTTATCGACAATGGCTGTAGAGCTGGCATCAAGGTTTCCATGTGTGGAGAATTGGCCAGCAATAGTAAGCTTATTCCTCTTTTTCTAGCAATGGGCTTAGATGAGTTCAGCATGGACCATAATTTAATTTTAAACAGTAAATATATTATAAGTAGAAGTAATAGGGGAGAATTAGAGGGACAAGTTGACCTAATATTAAATCTTAGCACTTCCTGTGAGGTTGAAAAATATTTGGACAATTTAATAACTAATATATTAAATTAAGTTTATTTTTAGGGCTAATAGGAATAATAATGGTAGACTAGATAGGAGGTAAAATATGAATTTAAGACTCTATATCATAGCCATTATACCAGCTATTATATTCCTGTTAGCCATTTATTTAACCGATAGAAGGGATAGGGAGCCTGCTAAGTTGTTATTATTAACTTATCTCTTTGGTGCCCTATCGGTTATACCCTCTATAGTTGTAGAGGAGGTATTAATAAGATTTAATGTCTTTTCTGGAATACTACAAGCTGCCTACAATGCCTTTATTGTAGCTGCCTTGACGGAGGAATTTTTCAAGCGGCAAGTACTCTTAAGAATCCCCCACAAGTCTAAATATTTCAATGAAAAATTAGATGGTATAGTATATGGGGTATTTGCCCATCTAGGCTTTGCTACAGTTGAAAATATTATCTATGTAGTCTATACCTATACCAACAACCCCTTTATAGGACTTTATAGGGGGATTTTTTCAGTACCTGCCCACGGTATATTCGGAATAACCATGGGCTACTACCTTTCCCTATCTAGGTTTGACAGCAAGCAGGAGAGAAAGAAGGCTAATTTAAGGAAATCCCTATTGGTTCCAGTACTCTTACACGGGATTTTCGACTTCATTTTAATGGCCAACATACCACAATTAACCCTCTTCTTCGTACCCTATGTCATCTACCTATGGTGGAATAACCAGAGGAAACTATCAAAATTTGTCTTTGATTCTAAAAGCCAAATTAGGAAAAAGGAGTAATTATGGTTGAAGCTGATATTATTTAGGGGTACAATGTAAATATCAATAAAGATAAAAGGTGTTTTTATGAGGAAAAAAACTTTATTAATCTTTATACTTATAATCTTAATCCCTATAGCCTATAGGGGATTTTATCAAGCCTTTAGCCCTAAAACACCTAATGTTGAAAGACCTAGCCTAGTAGATAAT
>JAAYLY010000149.1 GCA_012521625.1 Tissierellia bacterium
ATAAGGCAGACTTTACAAACACCTTTAGGTCTCTAACCTTAGGTGAATTTTGCGGTATGAAACTATTTGATACGGAAGACTTCTCAGGATGGAGACAAAAATGGGAAAAGCGATTGAAGAAGGAAGGTAAGTCTAAGGAAGAAGTATTTAGGCTTATGAAGGACAACAATCCATCCATTATTCCTAGAAACTATCTGGTGGAAGAGGCACTAGAAGCAGCAGTAAAAGATGGGGATTATTCTAAGTTGAATAGGCTTGTAGATACCTTATCAGATCCTTATGGCTATAGTAAGGAACAAGAGGCTTTTGCTAAACTACCACCGGAGCCTAAAACTCCATATAGGACCTTTTGTGGTACTTGAATTCTGGAGGGCTTCCTCTAAACTAACCTTTAGATGGAAGCTTTTTTCATACTATTTTTTTCATTTCCGGTTAAACTACTATTGTGTTTTGTGAATTACTTTAGAAAGGAGACCTGATATGAGTAAATTTCAAACTATGGATGGAAACCAGGCAGCAGCATATGCATCTTATGCTTTGACTGAGGTTTCATCCATCTTCCCAATTACCCCATCCACTCCCATGGCTGAGTTAGTAGACGAATGGGCAGCACATTTCCACTGCTGAAAGAAGAAGGCAAGAATCCATTTAGCCTAGACTCTAAGGAACCTTCTGCAGACTACGTTGAATTTATCAAGGGTGAGATTAGGTACTCATCCCTAGCCAATGTCTTCACAGACCAAGCAGAAGAGTTATATGAATTATCTAAGAAGGATGCAGAAGAAAGGTACAGAAGATACAAAGCCCTATCAGAACACCATGTGCTTTAGATTCATAAAATAAAAGAAGGCTGGAAATTCAGCCTTCTTTTTAAATTCTTCTATATTTAACATAGCTATACTACCAACAGCTATTGTAGCTTATGGAGATTTTAAAGCCAATTTTGAAAAAGCTATTTCTGGTACTATTTCTGGTTGGAATCTACATAATCCTTAGCATTTTCCACCTGTTCCAGATCAGGTATATTTACTTGAGATGCTGGTTTTAACTCCTTCCTATTGGCCCAGGCAGCAGTTTGATGATTTTCAATGGGCTGGGCCATATTTTTATTCTTATACCTATTCTTTGCCATAATATCCTCCTTAGTATTTTACTTTTATTTTTTGCAGTTGCTTAAATATTATTCTAAGGGCATATTTTAATATTATAAATTTTAAAATAACTTCCTGGGTATATGTTTAATAATAAATAATCCTTGCTGCATATATAAAATTAAAGGGGGTTTTTACATGACATCTAGATATAGGTTAGAACCAGAACAACTAACAAGCAGATGTAATATTGACGAATGCACATTTACAAATACCGATGAATTAAAACCCTTAGAAGGTATAATTGGACAGGAAAGAGGCAGCAGGGCCTTAAGGTTCGGCATTAGAGGGCCTTAAAGACGGAGGAGATAAATATTGAAAATCAAAATAGGCTGCTGGGTTTAGCCATCACATCTAGCCTAAAGCCTGAGCCTATCCCCCTAGATATAAAGGTTATCATAATAGGGATGAATGGACCTACAGCCTATTATATGCCTATGACGATGACTTTAGGAAGCTATTTAAGGTTAAGGCTGACTTTGATATGGAAATAGAGAAGTATGAAACCAATATCCAGCGGCCAATATCCAGAGGGAACTATTAACTACCTGATTATGAAGAATTTAGAGGAGCTACGGGAGCTGGAGGTAGCCAGTGAAGAGGCTTAATAAAATATAGAAAGCAATAAAATAAATAAAAATAAATAAAAATTAATAAAAATAAAAATCAATAAAAATAAGGTGCTATTTTTCGATAGTACCTTATTTTGTTTCAAAGGCTATCCCCAGGGTGTTAGGACCACAATGGCTAGAGATAGTACAGCTAGCCCTAGTTATGTAAATATCTTCGAAATCGATCATTTTTGCTGCCGCCTGCTTAGCTATTTCTATACATGATGGATCTATGCCTGAGTGGGCTATGATCATCCGCTTAGGGTTGATATTGTCATGGCTACTTAGTTTGTCCTTTATATACTTGGCTATGGACTTGTCCAAGGCACCCCGATATTTATTACCCACACTCATGGCCCCTGACCTATTATCTACATTGATGACTGGTTTAATCCTTAAGATGTTGGAACCTAAGGAAGCTATCTTGGAACACCGGCCACCTGCATGTAAGAACTCTAGAGTATCCAGGATGAAACTAGCATGTATTTTTGATCTATGTTCCTCCAACTGGGCTACAATCTCATCTATAGATAAGCCCTGGTCTATAAGCTCCCTAGCCTTAAGGACCAGCATCCCTGTTCCCATAGATAGGTTTTGGGAATCGATGGTGTAAACATTTCCTAGTTCATTGGCAGCCAATACACAGTTATTATAGCTGCTAGTTAGTGCACTTCCTAGAGTGATATGTATAACCTTATATCCTTCGTCTACCCAGGCTTTAAAGTAATTATAGTATTCGATTACATTGATAGCTGTAGTTTTTGGCAAGATCTTTTCTTCCTCATAGGCCTTATAGATATGGGCTGGTGTGATGTCTACATTATCCTTATAGGACTTATTACCTAGAATTATAGTATAGGGAATGGTTTGAACCTCAAATTTCTTAATTAATTCAGGGTTTAAATCACAAATCCTATCTGCACTTAAAATTATCCTATCCATATTAACTATCCTTCCTTATATTGACTTTTGCTACAATTATATCAATTTTATGTGTAAATATGAATATTATATAATAAACATAATTATATGGGTAATATTATCCAAAATTACCTAATTTGTCAATTAACCACCTGTCCATGGGTATAAATATATCAATAAGAAGTGACAGCTACATAGATTGAATAAGGGGAGAATATGAAGATCCTAGTACCCATTGATGGCTCAAAATATTCAAAAAAGGCCCTTTTGAAGGCTAAGGAATTAGCCACAGCTTTAAAGGGGCAAGTAACCATCTTAAACGTAATAAAGCCTGTCATAGATTATAGATGCGTACACAATAAGGAATTTTTTCAGGAGGCGGAAAGGGAGTTACTGAAGGGGTGTAGGAAACTATTAGATGAGGCTGAAAAGGAGTTTACAGATTGTGAAGGTGAAGTTAAGGCTATATATAAGAGGGGAGACCCAGCTGAGGAAATAGTCAAACGACAAGGTTGTCCATCATATAAAGACCTCTGTCTTAATAGTTAAGTAGATTTCTAATAAGGAGCCTTAGCATACTTAAGCTTATCAATAATAGCAAATAATAGAAAATAGTTGAATATTGGGGAATCCTATATGGTGCTATCTTTTGATAGCCCTTTTTTGTTATAGGGTGGAAAAATCTTTAAATTTGTTAAATTTGTGGTATACTATTTGATGTTAAATATGTAGAAAGGTGGATAGTTAATGTCAGATAAGATATCAAATTCCATATTTACTAGGAGGAATATATTAATCTTTATTTCTTTATTCTTAATAGTTTCCTTTAGATTTATTCCTGGTCCTGCAGGCCTATCCCAATCAGCCATGCAGGTATTAGGTACTTTTTTGGGAGTCTTGTTATTATGGCTTACCATATCCATTGATTGGCCCAGCCTATTGTGTATACTGGCCTTGGCCTTTGTACCTGAAATCGAATTTAATAAGATGTTGGCAGGGTCTATAGGGGGCTCCACCTTCTCCTTCTTACTTTTTACCTTCATGTGTACCTATGCCATATCACAGACCTCCTTCGTAAGAAGGTGTGCTGTAGGGTTTATCACTAGTAAATTTGCTAAGAGGGGACCATGGTGGTTTTTAATATCATATTGTGCCTCTGTATTAATAATAGGCTTGGTGATGTCACCTACAGTACTGTTTGTAATTTACTTGCCTATCTTAGATGAGATATGCAGGGTATTAAAATTAGAAAGGGAAGACAAACTAGCAAATGCCCTTGTTATGGGACAAACTATTGCCTGTGCCCTTTCTTCCGGTATGACACCAATAGCTCACGTCTTTGCTATCATGGCCATGGGTTTCTATGAGGTGGCAACAGGCAAGACCATCAGTTACGGGGCTTATATGGGCTTTGCCATACCAGTAGGCCTAATATGTTTCTTAATTATGATTCTATTATTTAAGCTATTCTTAAGGCCGGATATGTCTAAATTCTCAACTATTGATATGGATTCTTTAAAAGAGGATATAAAACCTATGAATAGGAGGGAGAAGATAATCCTTACCATCTTCTTCCTAGTAATAGCCCTCTGGGTAATGCCAAGCTTTTTAGAGCCTATTGCCCCAACTATTGCTAGCTATATAAATTCCTTAGGTACGGCATTTCCACCATTACTAGGTGCCGTTGCCCTTTTAATCATAAGCGTAGATGGAGACCCCCTACTTAAGTTCAATGATGCCATGACCAAGGGGGTATCCTGGGCAAGCTTGATAATGACAGCTTCTACCCTAGCCTTGGGATCAGCCATGACCAATGAAGCAATAGGTCTAACCCAGTGGTTGACCGACAATATTTCCCCGGTAATAGAGGGCTTAAGCCCCATAGTGCTGGTCTTAATATTCACCCTTTGGGCTGCAATTCAGACTAACTTATCATCTAATATGGTGACCATAACAGTAGTCTGTGCAGTGGCTATTCCCATAGCCATTGCTTCCAATGGGGCCATCAGTACACCGGCCATGGCCTCCATTATAGGTATGATGGGAGCCTATGCCTTTGCAACACCACCAGCCCATCCAAACGTGGCCTTAGCCAGTGCTTCTGGCTGGACAACTACAGGGCAGATGATGAAATATGGTTTAGCAATAATGGTGGTATCGGTAATAGTGACAGTAGTCCTGGGCTATCCACTGGCTACTCTCTTAATGGGATATTAACAGTAGAATTTCTTGTTGTAAGTTTAGCAAGGAAAATAAGGAGGATAAGATGAAAGATTTAAAGTATTATAGGGATCAAATAGATGAAATTGACGCTCAATTGGTAGACCTCTTTGAAAAGAGGATGGAGGTAGTTCTAAAGGTTGCCGAATATAAGAAGGCCAACAACATACCCGTCTACCATGAGGGCAGGGAAAAGGAAGTAATAGAAAAGAACACTAATAGGCTAAAGAATAAGGAATTTAAAGAATCCCTCAGCAAGTTCTTCACCTACTTGATGAATTTAAGTAAGGAAGAACAGAAAAAGAGGATGTAAGAAAAACACACCATCAACAGTAGTTGGTGGTGTGTTTTATTTATAGAATTATACCAACTATACCTATAAGCTGCAAATTTATATTTAGGAGCTACTTTAACTAATTAAAGTTTTGTGATATTATAGAGTCTATAGTAAAATTAGTAAACAGGCTCACTGTTTCAGTCATGAATAATTATAGTAAGGACCTGCAAATATTCCCTTAGTGCTTATATTTTTTTAAATGCAATAGATATAATCATTATTAAATTATTAAAAATTGATAAAAACTTGGAGGAGTAATATGACTAAAGAATTAAGATCTAGCTTATTATTACTAGTAACAGCCATGATTTGGGGTTTTGCCTTCGTTGCCCAGCGGGTGGGTATGGATTATTTAGAGGCCTTTAGCTACAATGCTATAAGGTTTGCCTTAGGAAGTATATCCCTAATACCAGTTATCAAATACTTTGGCAGTTCTGATAAAGGGGAAAATTCAAAGGATAACAAGCAGGTAATAAAATATGGAATCATAGCTGGTAGTATCTTGTTTATAGCTGCCACTCTGCAGCAAATAGGCTTAATTTATACTACAGCAGCCAAGGCAGGCTTTATTACTACTCTATATATAGTTTTAGTCCCAATAATTGGATTATTCTTAAAGCAAAAAACCAATATCCATATCTGGTTAGGAGCAATTATAGCTACCATAGGCCTGTATTTTTTAAGCATCGATGAAAACTTAACTATACAATTTGGGGACCTGCTACAGCTTATAGGGGCGGTATTCTGGGCCATACATATTATAGTAATTGGTCACTTTACTAGGAGGGTTAATTCCTTAAAGTTATCAGCTATGCAATTTGCCACCTGCTCAGTTTTGAGCTTTATTGTTGCATTTATTTGGGAAGATATCCAGCTTACTAATATTCTTAAGGCTGCAGTGCCAATTCTCTATGGTGGAATAATGTCTGTAGGCATAGCCTATTCCCTGCAGGCGGTGGCTCAAAGGCATGCTAAGGCCTCCCATGCAGCCATAGCCATGAGTATGGAGTCGGTTTTTGCTGCTATAGGAGGACGGCTAATCCTAGGGGAGAGGCTTCCAGCAAGGGGAATTTTAGGATGTGGCCTTATGTTTTTAGGTATGCTTATATCTCAAGGGGAAAACTTCAATTTTAAAAGTATAAGGGCTTCTCTTTCATCCACTGCCAATTTAGAGGAAAGATCTTAGTATATAAGGAATCTAGAAGTATAGCTTATAAAAGCTTTTAAACATAAAAATAGCCTAGGAACATTGTTCCCAGGCTATTTTATATTTATACTTCTTTAAGCTTTAGCTCTTCCTTTATCCTTTTTAAATAGGCCAGTTACCATCAATGCTATAGCACCATCACCAGTTATGTTGCATGCTGTTCCGAAGCTATCTTGTAGAGCAAAGATGGACATAAGCAGCGCTACTCCGTTTGTATCGAATCCTAGTACTCCAGTAACTATACCCAAGGATGCCATTACTGTACCTCCAGGAACTCCTGGTGCTGCAACGGCAAAAAGGCCTAATAGGATTACGAATAGCATTATAGTTCCAAATGGAGGAAGTTCTCCATATAGGATCTTAGATATGGTCATAACGAAAAAGACTTCAGTAAGAACGGAACCACAAAGGTGTGCAGTTGAACCAAAGGGGATAACAAAGTCTATTACTTCCTTATCTAGAACTTTGGATTTTCTAGCACATTCTAAGGCAACTGACATGGTTGCTGCTGAGGACATGGTACCAAGGGCTGTAACATAAGCCGGCCCGTAATGCTTAATAACCTCCATTGGATTTTCCTTGGAGATTACACCGCCAAGGGCATATAGGATAGCCAGCCAAATCCAATGGCCTATAATTACAATTACTATAACACTTAGGAATACTGGCAATTGTCTTGTAATCCTTCCCTCATAGGCTAGGCCTGCAAAGGTAGTTGCTATGAAGAAGGGTAGAATCGGAATTACTATCCTATTGACTATTGCTAAAATTACCCTATGGAATTCCTGGAACAGCTTCTCCAGATTTTCCGACTTGGTCCAGTTGATAGCCAATCCCATGATTATGGCTGTAACTAGTGCGGTCATTACCGATAATAGAGGGGGTATTTCTAATTTAAATATTAATTCAGGTAGTTGTCTTAAGGATTCAACTTCCGTTGGTATGTTTAACTTTGGTATGATGGCATAGCCTGATAAGATTGAAAATAGGCCAGCACCTACAGAGGAAAGGTAAGCAATAAGTAAGGTTACTCCTAACATCTTAGTTGCATTTGCCCTTAGGTCGATTATAGATGGAGTAATAAAACCAATTATGATAAGTGGTACACAGTAGAAGATGATTTGACCTAGGATTTCTTTTACAGTCATTAAAATGCCTATAATAGTTTCATTTGCTACTAATCCTAAAAGGATACCTAAAATAATTGCAGTAACTAGTTTAAACAAGAGGTTATCTTTTAATTTTGCCATAAGATCTCTCCTTTCAATAAATTCTATTTACCCCTTTACCAACTTATTCCATATCCCCCCTTGTTATATATTATACAATCTTTTCAAATGGGAATCTACTTTAATTTGCTAAATTTACACAATATTTTAAAATTCACATAAATATAAATTTCGACAGTCCTTTTGCTTAATAAGGAGGCTTGTGTTATATTGATTGTGGGTATTAGATAAATAGGACTAGTATTTAGAAAGAAGGTGATAAGATGGAGCTAAGAGGAAAATATTCCACAGCCAAGGTCTTCGCTAAGGAAGTGGAAGAAGGGGCTAGGCAGCAGATAATTAGGCTTTTAGATCAGGATTTTGTAGTAGGGTCTAAGGTCCGTATAATGCCTGATGTCCATGAAGGGATGGGTTGTGTAATAGGATTTACCGCTGATTTAGGGGACAAGGTTATACCCAACATAGTTGGAGTAGATATAGGTTGCGGGATGCTTACTGTTGAACTAAAGGATCTAGATATAGACCTACCAACACTGGATAAGATTATATATAACAAGATTCCTGCCGGGAGGAATACCCATAAAGAAAGGAAGTATGATTATCCAAGATTGAGAGACCTATATTGCCTTAGGGAATTAAGGGAGCTTAAGAGGGTGGAAAGAAGTATCGGTACCCTGGGTGGAGGCAACCATTTCATAGAGGTGGGAATAGATGAGGATAATAATAAATATCTTGTAATCCACTCTGGAAGTAGAAATCTGGGTAAGCAGGTGGCAGATTACTATCAAAAATTAGCCATAGAACTATGTAGTGGTAAGGAGGACTTCTTCCTAAGGAGAGAAGAACTAATTAGGAAGTATAAGGAAGAGGGCAGGAGGAAGGAGTTAAAGAAGGCCATTAAGGAATTGGAGAAGGAATACAAGGGTTTAGAACCTAGGTATCCTAAGGATTTATGCTACTTAACAGGAAGGTACAGGGAAGAGTACCTACATGATATGGAAATCTGCCAGGAATATGCCAGCATCAACCGTAAGGTTATGGCTGAGATTATCCTCTATGCCTTATTTAATAAAGGCCTGGAGGATTTCCAATACTTCGAGACTATTCATAATTATATAAACTTTAAGGATAATATAATTAGAAAGGGTGCCATCTCCGCCTATGAGGGTGAGAAGATCTTGATACCTATAAATATGAGGGATGGTTCAATTCTAGCAGTGGGTAAGGGAAACCCTGACTGGAACTACTCAGCCCCCCATGGTGCAGGCAGGTTGATGAGTAGAAATGAAGCTAAGGCTGATTTGGATTTAGAGGAGTTTAAGAAGACCATGGAGGGTATCTACACTACTTCTGTAAAAAAATCCACCCTAGATGAGGCCCCCTTTGCTTATAAGCCTATGGAGGAGATAATTGAGAGTATCGGGGATACGGCAGAAATTATTAGCATAATTAAACCTATCTATAACTTCAAGGCATAATATATAGTAATAAATTATTTGCGGGAGGATCAATATGGACATATTCAAGGATTTAAGTGAAAAAGCTAAGCATACTGCCAAGATGGTGGGAGAAATATCATCAGACATGGTGGAAATAGGTAAACTCCGACTTCAAATCACTAATTTGGAAAACGAAATAAGGAGATTAAAGACTAAAATTGGACAGCATTTCTACAAGGCATATGCAGAAGATGAAGAAATCCCAGGTGAAAAGATACTAGCTCTTTGTGAAGAGATTAAGGAAAAATACGCAAAAATAGAAGAAATTAGGGAAAAAATAGATAGCATATCCCTATAAGTCTTAACCTAGGATATAAAATAAGCTATTATAAAATAAAGTGGATATAAAATGCGGATATAAAAGAAGGGAGGACTAATAATCCTCCCTTTTTTAGCGGCAATTTGGACATAGGCCTTTAAAATATACATCCTTTTCTTCTACTTTAAAACCTTCCAAGCCATCACATAGTAATGAATCCATATCTATATGAAAGTCATATACTTCACCACAGGCCTCACATTTAAAATGGCCGTGGTTTTTCGTATCTACATCGTATCTGGCTTCGTTTTCTTCAATCCTTAAAACCTTCACCAGTCCAGCTTCAGCCAGGGTATTTAGGGTATTATAGACGGTAGTCTTAGATAGGGTAGGGATTTCCTTTTGAAGCTGGCTATAGATCTTATCCACCGTTGGGTGGATCCTATTATTACTGATATATTCCAATATTTTAAGCCTCTGATGGGAAAGCCTAATATTCCTATCCCTTAGTTCTTGAACAAGATATTCGAAAGTATCCATAAAAATCATCCTTTAAATCAAGCTCTATTATGTAAGCTTTTTAAATTTATTATAGTTACTATTAAACATCCCTGTCAAGTATGCCAAATATAAAAATAGGGAGCTGGATAATTCCTAGCTCCCTATTATATATTAAATGAGGGCAATAATGGTACCTAATTAAAATTTAATAAACTTGTCACCTGATACGTTGCAGATTGAGCATTTTTCAGGAACGAACTTCTCTATGTTACCGCACACAGGGCATAGGTAGTAGAAAACTTCTTCCTTATCTTCTAGACTTTCAAGGGCTTCCTTGTAAAGTTTAGCATGAACTTTTTCAGCTTCCATAGCATAAGTAAAAGATTGGATAGCTTTTTCGTTACCTTCAGCTTCTTTGATGAATTCTGGATACATTTCTTCAAACTCATATGTTTCGCCGTTAACAGCATCTTGTAGGTTTTCCTTAGTAGAACCTAATTTACCAGCAACTTCAAAATGTCTTTGGGCGTGGATTTCTTCTGCTAAAGCTGCAGCCTTAAATAGTTTAGCAGCATTTACATAGCCTTCTGCTTCAGCCTTCTTAGCATAGATTGAATATTTTCTAGATGCTTGAGATTCTCCTGCAAATCCTTCCATTAAGTTTTCAATTGTCTTGTTATTCATATTTTCCTCTCCTCCATTTATTTTAAATTTTTATTTTTCATCTTATTACAATCTGGACATAAACCCTTAAAATAGACATCCTTGTATATGATTTCAAAATCCTTTAATTCCTTAGATGCAAAGGCATCTATGTCGATTTCAAAATCTATGATCTTATCACAGGAGTCGCATTTAAAATGCCCATGATTTTCAGTAACTATGTCATATCTACTTTCATGTTCACCAATAGTTATGACTTTTACTAATCCAGCATCTATCAAGGCGTTAAGTGAATTATAGACAGTGGTCTTTGATAGAGTGGGGATCTCTTTTTGAATTTCTTTATAAATTTCATCTACCGTTGGATGTATCTTGTTGTTGTAGATGAACTCTAAAATTTTTAACCTTTGATGAGAAAGCCTTATGTTTTTAGACTTTAATTCTTTAGTCAATTCTTCAAATGATACTGCCATATAATTCACTCCCTTCATAGATGGCTGGATTAATCTCAAAATGATTTCTAACTTGAATTGATTACAAGTTTATTATAATAACAAATTTGTAATGTGTCAAGGTTTAAATCGGAAATGGGGAATTGGGCAAAGGACTGATGCCCACGGCCTTTGACCGGTTAAGGAGGATAAATGTTAAGAAAGCTTAACAATTCGATACAAAATTTTTTGGGACAAAATATATTAAAAAGACTTTAGATTTGGTCCAGACACACCCAGCTTGCATACAAATGGATTAGATTTTGATATAATAGAGAAAAATTATAATAGATAAGAATTTTAATAGATAAGAATATCAATGGTAAGGTGAGCTAGATGGAAAGAAAAGATTTAATTAAGAGGATTATAGATGAAGAAATACTAATACAGGGAGTCTTAAGTAACTTAAGGAAAAAATCCCAAGATAGCTTCACTAAGGTGGATATAAAGCCGGTATTGTTAAAGGAAGGCTTAAGGTATCAATTTGCATATTACTATACTAATAAGGTCCTTCATAAGAACTTAGATAAGGAAGGGGCCATTTATGAAATGGATAGCCTATTAGTGGATAAGTTTAAACAAGGGATGTTCTTTACATCTGAGGCAGACTATCAGGTCCTTATTAGTAAGAGGGGTAAGGCTAGGGTATTAAAGAAGAAGCCTACTAAGGAGAGGGTGGACCTATCTCATGATAGGAAGAAGAACTACATCCTAGAAGATGGTAAGCCGGTGGATTTTTTAATCCGCCTAGGAGTAATGAACCAAAAGGGTAAGGTATATAAGAAGCGATATGATAAGTTTAAGCAAATCAATAGGTTCTTAGAGCTGGTGGAAGACGTGATTCCCAAACTAAAGAAGGAGGGTACCATTAACATAATAGATTTCGGCTGTGGTAAAAGCTACTTAACCTTCGCCCTCTATTATTATCTGGTAAGTAAGTTGAACTTAGATGTTAATATCATAGGCCTGGATTTAAAGAAGGATGTAATTGACTTCTGCAACCAGGTGGCGGAGGAACTAGGCTATAACAAGCTTAAATTTATCCATGGAGATATTAAGGATTATGAAGGCCTAACAGAGGTGGATATGGTAATCACCCTCCATGCCTGCGATATAGCAACTGATGCAGCCCTGGTAAAGGCCATCAATTGGGATGCTAGGGTAATCCTATCTGTCCCCTGTTGCCAGCATGAGTTCTACAGTAAAATCCACTCCCCAGTCTTAGAGCCTATGTTAAAGCATGGGATCATAAAGGAGAAGCTAAGCTCCCTGGTTACTGACAGCCTGAGGGGGCTTGTATTGGAGATTATGGGCTATCAGGTACAGCTCTTGGAGTTTATAGATATGGAGCATACCCCAAAGAATATCCTTATTAGGGCATTTAAATCACCTACTATAGATAGGAAGAAGGCTAAGGATGACTACTATAAATTTAAGGAATTCTGGGGTCTAGGTGATATTTACATTGAAAGACAGTTGGGGGATAGGCTATAATATAGGGTAGCTGGAGGTGTATTTGTGGACAATATAAGAAATATCTTAGACTGGCTACTTACCATAGTTATAGCTATTATCATATCCTTATTTATAGTCTCTAACTTATTTACCCTGACTCAGATTAAGGAGCAGTCCATGGAGCCTACCTTTAAGGAGAATGACCGGGTTGTAGTTAATAAGATTGGCTATTTCTTTAAGGAACCTAAAAGAGGGGACATAGTCATCCTCAATAGGGAGATGGAGTCCAGGGGCCTAATTAAGAATATGGTCTATGAGGCCAGGGACATAATAGCCAATATTAGTTCAAGCTTTACTGGAGTAATTAAGAAGAATAATCTAATAAAGAGGGTAGTGGCCGTAGAAGGGGACCTTGTGGATATAAGGGATGGTAACCTTTATATAAATGGTGAACTTCAGGAGGAGGATTATATTAAGGGCTTAACCCCTGCTAAGTATAATTTAGAATACCCCCTTGAGGTGCCTCAGGGCAAGGTTTTCGTCCTAGGGGACAATAGGGAAAATAGCTTGGACAGCAGGGATTTTGGTTTAGTAGATATCCATCAGCTAAAGGGTAGGGTTGTATTTAGACTATTTCCCTTAAATAGATTTGGAAGGATTAGGTAAAGAAGCAATTATTATTGCTTCTTTTTTCTTTCCTTAATCAGCAGGTTAAGCCTTTCTTCGGCGGCTAATAGTTCATATATGGCCAGGTCCACCGAATCTTCATCAGCAGTATTAAACTTTTGCCTGGCCTTTTTTAGCTCTTCTATTAAGCGTTTTTCCTCTTCGGCTAGGGAGGGTAACCCTTCTTTCTTTTCCATCCTTAATATAGTCTTAATCTTATCAACTAGATTAGAGATTGTATTAGCCATTTAGATCCCCCATCCTAAGAAAGATAATCTTATTACATTATAGTTTTCATAACTATTAATAATGTCTTTAATTTCGATTTATGATAGAATTAAGGTGTAGAATATATTATTGGGGGGAGACCTATGTATAGTTTTGCCAATGATTACAGCGAAGGAGCTCATCCAAAAGTATTGGAACTTATGGAAAGGAGTAATTTTCAGCAGAATCTAGGTTATGGTAAGGATATACACTGTGAAAGGGCAAGGGATTATATTCGAAAAGCGATAGATGATAAGGGGGCAGAGGTCCACTTTATTCCAGGTGGGACTATGGCCAACCTAATAGTTATATCTGCCTTCTTAAGGCCCCATGAGGCGGTTATTTCTGCAGATACGGGTCATATCTTCACCCATGAAACTGGTGCAATAGAGGCAACAGGCCATAAGATTATAACTGTAGCTGGAAAGGATGGTAAGTTAACCCCTGAGGCTATAAGGTGGGGACTAAGGAGAAATGCCTTTGAACATACTCCAAAACCAAGGATGGTATATATATCCAATTCCACTGAACTAGGAACTGTATATACTAAGGAGGAATTAACCGCCATTAGCCAACTATGTCAGGAAGAAAATCTAATATTTTTCTTAGACGGAGCCAGATTAGGTTCAGCCTTGATGAGTAAAAAGAGCGATTTAAGTTTAAAGGACATAGCCCAGCTAACGGACGTATTCTATATAGGTGGTACTAAGAATGGAGCCTATTTGGGAGAGGCCTTAGTAATAACTAGGGAGGATTTAAAGGAGGATTTTAGGTACCTAATAAAGCAGAGGGGGGCTTTACTAGCTAAAGGTTTTCTAATGGGGATGCAGTTTGAAGCCCTATTTGAAGATGACCTTTACTTCCAACTGGCCAAGGATGCCAATGACAAGGCTGAAAGGATAGTAGATATTTTAAAGGCCCATAGGGTAGAGTTCTTTGTTGAACCTGCATCTAATCAGCTATTCCCAATACTACCTAATGACTTCTTAGAAAAGTTCTCCAAGGAATTTTTATACGTAAAGTTCGATGATATAGAGGATGATAAGTCCTTAATTAGGCTGGTTACCTCCTGGGCGACCACAGATGAAAGTATAGATGCTTTAGGGGAATTTTTCCACAAACACTACAATTATAAATAGAAGGGGAATGAGATGAATATAGCTTTTTTCTTAACACCTAAGAGTGAGATCATTTACGCAACTACTACTGCCAGCATGAGGCAGGTTATAGAGATGATGGAGTATAATACCTACTCTGCCATTCCGCTAATAGATGAAGCTGGCAAGTATGTTGGAGCCATAACAGAAGGAGACCTCCTATGGAAGTTAAAAAATACTCCTGG
>JAAYLY010000150.1 GCA_012521625.1 Tissierellia bacterium
CTTGGGTTAATACTAGTATTTCATCGGCATTCTTAATGGTAGATAGCCTATGGGCTATTATTAGGGTAGTCCTACCCTTGGCTAAGTCATCTAGGGACTCTTGGACGATGGCTTCAGTTTCATTATCTAGGGCAGAGGTGGCCTCGTCTAGGATTAGGATAGCTGGGTCCTTTAGGAAGATCCTAGCTATGGAAATCCTCTGCTTCTGTCCCCCAGATAACATGACCCCCTTTTCACCTATATAGGTATCATAGCCATTGGGTAGGGATACGATAAAGTCATGGATGCTGGCCTTCTTAGCAGCCTCTATTACCTCTTCATCACTTGCATCAGGCCTACCATAAAGGATATTTTCCTTAATCGTTCCAGTAAATAGGAAGACATCCTGCTGAACTAAGCCTATATTGCCCCTTAGGGATTTAAGCTTAATATCCCTAATATCTACTCCGTCGATTAGGATCCTTCCGCTGTTGATCTCATAGAATCTAGGAATTAAATGGCAAAGGGTGGACTTTCCAGCCCCTGATGGCCCTACTAGGGCGACGGTCTTCCCCTTTTCTATGGTGAAGTTGATGTTTTCCAGTACGCTTTCTTCCCCATTGTTATAGCTAAAGGAGACATCTTCAAACCTAATCTCTCCTTCTAGGTCCTCAAGTTCTACAGCATCTTCCTTATCCACTATTTCCGGCTCCACATTCATTATCTCTAAGAATCTTGCAAAGCCTGTGGCCCCATCTTGTAACTGTTGGGCTATATTAGTAAGCCTTCTAATAGGCTGCATGAAGAAGTTGACATATAGGGTATAAGCAAAGAGGTCCCCAAGATTAATGATATTAGTATATACGAAGTAGCCTCCGATGGATATGACCAATAGGTTTAGGAGGTTTGAAATGATCTCAATACCAGAAATGAATTCGGCCATAACCTTATAGGACTGCTTCCTTGCATTGGAGAAGGCCTCATTTCCCTGGTTAAACTTTTCAATCTCGTATTCTTCATTGGTGAAGGACTTGGCCACCCTAATACCAGAGATGCTGTTTTCCAGCTGGGCATTTACATCGGCGATTTCCTTCCTTACCGCCATAAAGGCCCTTTCCATCTTCTTCCTCTTATTGATGGCGAACCAGATCATAAGCGGAATAAATCCGAAGATTATAAGGGTTAGTCGCCATTCTATATTCAGTAGGATGAAGAAGGAGCCTATTAACATTACAGCCGATATAAAGATATCCTCTGGACCGTGGTGGGCCAGCTCCGTAATATCCCTTAGGTCGTTTATGATTCTGGACATAATGTGTCCAGTCTTAGTATTGTCAAAGAAACTAAAGGGTAGGGTCTGTAGGTGGGTAAAGATATCCCTCCTCATATCGTGCTCTATCTTAACCCCTAGATAGTGGCCATAGTATGATACTATATACTGGCTGATATATCTAAGGATGAATAAGAATACCATTACAATAGACCATCTTAAGAGTAGATCCATCCTGCCATCTGGGATTATCTCATTAACCATATTTCTGGTGAATATGGGGAAAATCAAATCAAAGGCTGAAACTAAAAAGGCAAAGAACATGTCTATTATAAATAGCTTCTTATGGGGTTTATAGTATGATATAAACTTCTTAAGCAAGCTTTTCACTCCTTTCTCAGTGGTAGTTATTTCGATAATCGAATTTATATTATAAACCAATTAATAGTCTTTTTCAATACTTTAATCAGAGACTGGCCTCAACCATCTTATTAAAATTTCAACTCCTATATTTATTATCAACTCTTATATCTAATCAAAGATTAATTTTAAAAAATGCGAAATCATCAACTGATTCCGCATTGGGCTGAAATTTGGCAAAAAGTCTTATGGATACAGTATTCATTACATTCCTTTGCCCTTTCATAATCTTTAATATCCTTGTGCTGGTCTACAAACTTAATAAAGTCTTCCACCTCAGCTAGGGTCCTCTTTAAAGCAGCTTCTGAAATGTCTATATCCACTTTTATTCCCTTCTCTAGGAAGAGGATGCTGGCTGACTCTACCTTCCTCTTGAAGATCCTTTCTACTACATAGGCATATAGCTGTAGCTGGGGCTGGTAATACTTAATCAAGGCCTTTAGGTTCCCAACCCTGTTGGTCTTAAAGTCCATTATCTCTATCTGGCCGTCCTTAAGGACTATCCTATCGATTATACCCTTAAAATAGCTATCTCCGATTTTAAAATAGAAGGGCTTTTCCGAATGGACTTCATCATAGTCTTCCCTATGGAATTTAAGGTAGTTGTCTATATAGGGTTTAAGCTGCCTCTCTATGGCCTTATGGTATTTGAAACCAAAGGATCTTACTATATCCCCTAGTAGGACTTCCCTATCTAAGCCTTCCCTATAAAGCTGGCAGAATTTGTGGACTATATTACCCTTATCTAGTCCTCTTAAGCCCTCCTCTACTATATCAGCCTCTTTACTTTCTTTTAATGCTTCTACTTTATCCTCTAGAGCTTCTGCAGCCATTGGTGGTGGTAAATCTACTGAATAACCTGATTCTGCCCTATAATCTAATTCCCACTTATGAACTAAATAATCATCAACTTTTATATCTTCCTCATCTAAATCAAATTCCGTATCCAGCCCCCAGAAGTAGTCCAGGTAGAAGCTCCTCCTACAGCTTTTGAACTTCTGAAACTGGCTGATGTTATAGTAGCTAAATTCCTTTTTGTTGAAGTTGGGAAAGTTATAAAGTAGGGGGAGCGCATTGGCTTTACCAGCCTTTTCACCCTCTCCTTCTTCTTCAATCCTAGGAGCCAGCAATAGGCTTTCATCAAGATCCCTTACTGGAATATAGTCCTCCTTCTCCAGCTCCAACTCTTCTGCATGCTCATATTTGCCCTCAGGCAGGATTCCCTTAATCAGCTTCTTAAAGCCTGTATCCTGACCATAACAGGCTAAAATAAGCATCTCCTCAGCCCTGGTCATGGCTACATAAAGAATCCGCTTCAGCTCTTCAGCTTCCCTTTCCTTATTGATATTATTTATCCTTTCATATAGGCCTGTACAGTCCTCTAGCCTTACCCCTATGCCCAGCTCCTTATTATATAAAAGCCTAGGGGTGGATGCCCTACTTATCCTGCCCATTTCAGCTATGATAACCACAGGAAATTGTAGACCCTTGGAGCTGTGGATGGTCATCAGTTTCACCACATCCTCTTCCTCCGACTGAATTATACTTTCGCTTTCGCTGGTGGCCTTTAGGCTTTCTATATAGTCGATAAAGTCCTCCAAGGATCCGTTATTATCCCTATAAAATTCATTGGCCATCTCCATAAACTTATAGATATTGGCCACAATCTGCTTACCCTCCGCCTTAAGTAGGGAGGTTTCTATAAAGAGGGTCTTTTCTACTAGCAGGCTTACTAGCCTGTCCACTCCGTAGAGGTTCTTTACCCGGTAGAAATAGGATAAAAGCTTAGCTGCCTCCCCTAATTTAGACCTTTCTTCACCTGAAAATCGGGGGTTATCCCTATGCTTCAGCAGGCTTGAATAGAGCTTTTGATCTCCCTCCTTTAGGAGCCAGTAGATGGTGGTATCCTTTAGGCCAACCATGGGGCTTCTTAAAAAGCCTATGGCTGCAAGCTTATCGTAAGGATTGCTTATGGTCTTTAGACCATTTAGGATATCTAAAATCTCCTGCCTGTGGTAAAAGCGCTTGGAGCTGCTATTGTAATAGGGGATGTTGTAGTCCTTTAAGGCCTTTTCATAGATGTGGTTCCGGGTGCTGGCCCTAAAGAGGATGGCTATATCCCTGTACTTAAACCTTCCTTCAGCAACTAAAGCCTTTATCCTCTTGGCTATGTCATAGGCCTCCCTATAGCTAGCCTCCTCATTACTAAGCTTTTCTTCATTTTCTAAAATAAGAATATCTATTTCATTTTTCGATTTCTTATTAAAGAATAACTCATCATACCTACCAGCCATCAGCTGGGAGAAGACTTCATTGACGAATTCTAAGACCGTATTTACGCTTCTGTAATTATCCTTTAAGACTATGGTGTTACCCATATCCTCCATTACCTGGTAGAAGACATCTATATCCGCCCCCCTAAAGCCGTAGATGGATTGCTTAGGGTCCCCTACTACGAATAGGTTTTGCCTATCAAGGGGCTCCTCTAGGCTTGCCAGCCTATAGAAGATCTTCTTCTGCAGTTCATTAGTATCCTGGAATTCATCGATCATAAAGTACTTAAACTTATTCTGATACTTCCTAAGTACCTCCTCATCATCGAAGAGTTCCAAAAGCTTTATCTGCAGGTCATCATAGTCTAAGGCCCCTATTTCCATCTTTTTAGACCTATAGACCTGATGGATCTCTATAAGTAGGTCTAGGATAGTCTCATAAAGCCATAGATACTCCTTCTCCTTAGTTGAGAGGATCTTATCCAGCAGTTCATTTACCCTATCTATTTCCCCCTGGACCTTTTTATTGTTTCCTAGGTTGTCCTTAAGGAAACTGGCATAGGTATAGATATCTTCCTTTAAATTACCGTCCCTAAAGTCTATCCAAAGCTCATGGTCCTTAATTTTTACAATCTTAGAGTTGGACCTAGACTTGCTCATTATATATTCAATTAAGTCCCTAATTTGGCCAATGGACTCTTCCTCATACTCTAGGGATTCTAGATGGGCCAGGGTACTTTCCTTCACTTCCTCAAGGGAGGTGCCAATATTTCTTATGTCCCTATATAGGGAGTAAAAGTCGGAAACAATATTCTCCACCCTATTTTGATTCATATGGACCATCATATTGAAGGTATTTTCGTCCTCTTCTAAACCCTCACTCAACACCTGGAAGATGGATTCTTTTAAGAGCTGGAAGCTTTCCACATCGTCTAAGATTTCAAAGTAGGGGTCGATTTTAGCCTCCATGGGATTTTCCCTTAAGATCCTGGCGCAGAAGCCGTGGATGGTGGAGATGTTGGCCTTCTCCATATCCCGATAGAACCTCTTCCACTTCTCATCCTTATTGGACCTCTTCCTTATTTCAGCCCTGATTCTCTCCAGCATCTCCTGGGTAGCCTTGTTGGTAAAGGTGATGGCTACGATGGATTCGATTTCTTTATATTCCTCCAGGTCTCCATTTTCCAAGAGATAGATAAAGCGTTCCGTCAAGACCTTGGTCTTGCCTGTACCAGCTCCTGCAGTTACTGCCACATTCTCATCTATAGTTTCCACTGCCTTTTTCTGATATTTATTTAGCTCCATCATTCCACCTCCACCAGATCTTCGAATCTGCAGATATCCTTATAAATACAGTAGGCTGAACACTCCAGGGGATTTACCTGGAAGTTGCCTTCCCCAATATTGGATATAAGCCTATAGATATTTTCCTTAGTTAAATCCATCAGCTGATCCCATTCCTCCTGGCTAAGGATCCCTTTACTCTTACCCCTTATATAAGGAGAGAGTCCTAGGTTTATCTTAAACTCCTGGCTGCTGATTATGCCATAGGCTCCCGCCACCATCTCCTTATCTTCTTGGGATAGGATATAGACAGGCAATTGTAGGGATAGGCCTGACCTCATATGATCCACATCCCTAAGGCCATAGCTGGAACTTTTATAGTCTATGGCTATGAATTTATCCTCATCTATGAACTTATCTATCCTATCTATCCTGCCTACTAGGGGGATCTTTGTACCCTTAACTTCTATAAAAAATGGAATCTTGCTTCCAAAGTCAACTTCGAAGGCATAGGGTAGGATGCCCTCCTTAATCATCCTTTCAATATCCTTTTCTAAGAAGGCCCTTAGGCGTTTAAAAACTATTTCTACTATCAGCTTGTCCTTCTTCTTACTTAAATTAAAGCCTATTTCTTTGGCGCTAGTATTTAATATGGCCTTAAGACTATCTAGGCTTTTTTCAAAATCAAAGGCTTCCTTCTTGCTTATGGCCTGCTTAAGCTCCTCCCTGTATAGGCTGTAGTATCTGTTTAATACATCATGGTAAAGGAGACCCAGATCTATGGGGCTATAGTCTATAAACTCCCTTTCCATCTCCTCTATTTCAAAGAGCCTATTCAGTAGAAAGTAATAGGGACACCTGCTGTAGGCTTCTAAGTAGGATATGCTATATCCCTTAGGTAGGTTGGCTGCCACATCTTCCTTAATGGCCTCATCAGCCAAAAGCCCCCTGTATTCATCGAAGGTATCTCCATAGCGGTTTAATTCACAGGCTAACTTTTCCTTAATCCTCCTAAACTTATGGGGATAGATTTGGTTGTGGAGCCTAATAGTCTCCTCATCTATATCCTCACCCTTAGCATAAGCCCTAAGTAGATATTTACTTAAATCTTCAGTGTTAGTAACATCCTCTAAATCTCTTTTTATCAAATAGTCAAGATTTACCCTTATTTCTTCAATCCCTTCCTCCTCTTCCCCATAATTAAAAAGGGAGATGACCTCCTCTAGGAAGATGGATTTAATATTATCGTCATCATAGCCGGAACTATAGCTTAAAATCAGCTTGTCCTGGCAGGATGCTAGGATAGAGGCAAATTTCAATGTTTCATTGTTCAGCCTCTCCTGGTAGTTTTTAAAATGGATGCCTATCTTCTCTAAATCTTTTTGGTTATAGTCGTTTATAAAGTAATTACCCATATCTAGGGAGGGGAAAGAACCCTGGCTTAATCCCGTTACATAGATTACCCTCTTTTTCAAGCCCCTGGCATTAGTAGGAGTTAAAAGCTGGACTCCTTCCCTATTAGCCTGGATCTCAACTATAGCTTCCTCTTCTATATAATCCAACAATAGATAGTAGTAATCTTCCAGGGATATTTCCTCCTCCATTAGGCCTAGGAGATCCATCCTATCAATTAATCCTTCTAACTTCTTCAGGCTCCTTAAATCCCTTAGGAATAGATATTCATCCTGGGTTTCAGCATACCTATTTAAGATATTTTCCTTTAATTTAAAGCCCCTTATAATATCCCTGATGAAGTTGTTGTAGCTGCTAATCCTGCCTTTAAGGGATAGGCTACTGCTTTCAGCTTCTAAAATACCTATAATCTTTTTAATCTCCTCCATCTCTTCCACCGTCATATTTAAAAGCCTGTTGGAGTCAAAGAGCTTTGTTAGTTCTTGAAGGTTAGTAAAATCCTCCTTCCTTAAAATAAGCTCATAAAGGTCCATCTTATCTTCCTGGCAGATTCTGAAATAGTTGGATTTAATCCGGTTAATTAGGCTTAATTTATCATAATTATAAAGCCTACATTCCAATATATTTAAGACTTCCCTTATGATAGGCATGGCTTTTAGGGGGGAAGTTATGTTTTTACTTAAGGGCAGACCTTCCCCTTTAGCCACCTTAAGTAAGGGCTCCAGGTAAATAGGGTTGGATATAATGATGGCCATATCCTTCAGGGGGATACCCTCCTTATGGTAGGCCTTAAGCTCTTGGAAAATCCTTCTTAACTCTAGATAGGGAGTGGCGGCCTTGATAACCCTAATATGATGGCTGGAATCTAATTGGCCTGGACTTGTAAATAGCTTTTTAGCCATCTTTTCAAAGAAGGTTAGTTCCTCCTTCTCCAGATATTCCACTTCAAAACCCAAGTCCCTTAGGGTCGTTAAGGTGTCCTCTAGGATTATGGATTTATTGTCCGTTAGGAAGGGAATATTTATGATTATGTCCATGTCTTCCTTAGCCAGCTCTTTAATTATGGCCAGCTCAACAGGCCTAAAATCATAGAATTCATCTATAATGATGGTTTTAACACCCCTTAAAAAAGCCTTATCCTTTAATAGGTCTATGGATTTAAAGTAGGACCCCTCCCTGTCCCATAGCTTTAATCCCTTTAAGGCCTCCTCATACTCTTGATATATTAGGCCCATCTCCTTATAGAAGGGCTTGTCAGGGCTTCTGGCAAGATAATCCTCCGGATAGATCAA
>JAAYLY010000018.1 GCA_012521625.1 Tissierellia bacterium
AGGCTAAATGATGGCAGTGAAAAAGTGTTAAAAAGTATAAATAAGTATAAATAAGCAATAAAAAGTGATAAAGGAGAGATAATAATGAGAAGAAGACTGTTGATGATAATTGCTATTATCATGTTAATACCAACTATTTTAGTAGCTTGTGGAGGTAACAGCACAAGTTCAGAAGGAGAAAGTGAAGTACTTAAGGTAGGCTTGGAAGCCAATTATCCGCCATTTAACTGGACTCAAATGGATGACTCCAATGGTGCAGTTCCTATAAATGGTTCAACTGAATATGCAGGTGGCTATGACGTAGAAATAGCTAAGAGGCTTGCTGAAGGTTTAGGTAAGGAATTGGTAATTGAAAAGATCGAGTGGGATGGATTATTGCCAGCCTTACAATCAGGTGTTATAGATGTTATCATTGCTGGTATGTCACCTACAGCTGAGCGTATGGAGCAAATAGACTTTTCAGATTCATACTATAAGTCAGATCTAGTTATGGTAGTTAGAAAGGGAAGCCAATACGAAAATGCAACTTCTATCCAAGACTTCAGTGGGGCTAGGATTACTGCCCAAGCAGGTACTTTCCACTATACTGTTATTGACCAAATTCAAGGTGTTATTAAGGAAACAGAGATGACTGACTTCCCAGCTATGAGGGTGGCTCTTGAAACTGGTATCATCGATGGATATGTATCAGAAAGACCAGAAGCTATCAGCGCAATTTCTGTAAATGAAAACTTCGCCATGGTTGAATTTGAAGATGGCTTCGTTGCTTCAGAAGAAGATACAGCAGTTGCAGTGGGAGTAGTTAAGGGTAGTGAATTAAGGGAACAAATCAACGGGGTTCTAGCTACCATCTCAGAAGAAGAACGTCAAGAATTGATGGATGAGGCTATTAAGAACCAACCAGCCGCTCAATAAGAGTAATTACTAAGGGTTAAGGATGTGTAATCATGAGTTTAGACGTAACAATAGACATAATACAGAAATATTGGCCCATGTTATTGCGTGGAGCAGGTATAACACTATTTATCTCAATAATAGGCACCATTGTTGGTGCCCTTATTGGGTTAGCCATAGGGGTTATTAGAACTATTCCCCTACCTGAAAGTGGACCTAAGAGGACCTTATTAATCATCGTAGATAAGATACTGGCAGCCTATATAGAGTTTTTTAGAGGTACTCCTATGATGGTTCAGTCCATGTTCATCTTCTATGGTGTGGCTGGAGTCTTTGGTGTGCAATTAAATAGACTATTTGCAGGGGTCTTTATAGTATCCATAAATACTGGGGCCTATATGGCAGAGATAGTTCGTGGTGGTATCTTATCTATAGATCCTGGCCAGTACGAAGCAGCCCAGGCCATAGGAATGAACCACTATCAGACTATGATGAACGTAATGCTGCCACAAGTAATTAAAAATATCTTGCCGGCTACGGGAAATGAGTTCGTAATCAATATTAAGGATACATCGGTATTAAACGTAATTAGTGTAACGGAATTATTCTTCAATACTAAATCCATAGCAAGTGCTACCTTTAGGTTTGCGGAAGTATATTTTGTAACCTGTATTATCTACTTCATAATGACCTATACGGTAACTAAGATATTGAGGACCATTGAAAAGAGATTGGAAGGTCCAAAGAATTACAACATAATCGGCAATCAGATGCAGGTAGAAAGGCCTGAAGATATAGTGCGTAAAAAAGGCGACCACTGGCATGATGAGTAGTAGGATTGAGGTGAAAGTATGGAAAATATAATCGAAGTCAGACATTTAAGCAAATCCTTTGGAAGTAATGAAGTATTAAGGGATATAAATTTTAGCGTTAAAAAGGGCGAGGTTGTTTCAATCATAGGTTCCTCTGGTTCTGGTAAGTCAACTATGTTAAGGTGTATAAATCTATTGGAAAAGCCAACGG
>JAAYLY010000151.1 GCA_012521625.1 Tissierellia bacterium
GATTCTTTTCCAAATCTAGCCAGCCTAAAGGTTCATTTTTCTACCATCCATGCCTTCTGCTTCAGCCTATTGAGAGAGTATGCCTATATGAAGAATATGACCTACAGGCTTATTGAAGATGAGAGGAATAAAATAAATAAATATAGCCTACTTAAACAAATCTACTATAAACTAAATAATGATTATATAACTGAAGAAAAATTGGATAATCTGTTGAACATTATAGGCTATGTTAAAAATATGATGATAGATATAGAGGAATATGTAAGAAATAATAAGGTTGACATAGCAAATTTAACTGATATTTTTAGACAATATGAAAAATATAAGAGATGTAATAATTTGATAGATTTTGATGATATGTTAACTATTTCCCTGGAAATACTTAAAAATAATAGATATCTTTTGGACAAGTATAGGAATAAATATGATTTTATACAGCTAGATGAAGGACAGGATACTTCAAAGATACAGCTGGAATTAATTAAGCTATTAGCTGAACCTAAAAATAATGTATTTATCGTAGCCGATGATGATCAGTCCATCTATGGATTCAGGGGGGCATATCCTCAAGGTCTCTTAAATTTTAAGAAGCTCTACCCTGAAGGCAAGCTATATTTCATGGAGAAAAACTATAGGTCTTCAAAGAATATCGTAACTAGCTGCAATAAATTTATCAAAAGTAACTTAAAAAGATACGATAAAAATATCTATACAGACAATCCTTACTATGAACCTATTAATATAGTGAAGGTAAAATCTCCAGCTGAACAATATGACTATATCTTAAACTCAATAAAAGATAAGGATCTATCAAACTCTGCCATCCTCTTTAGGAATAATTTGTCGGCCCTTGGTATAATCCATACCCTTGAAAAAAATAAGATTCCCTTCTATATGAGGGATAGGAAGATAAGATTTTTCAATCACTGGCTAGTCAATGATATCCTTAACCTCCTCATCTTTGCTCAGGATACTAGCCAAATGGAGATCTATGAAAATATCTATTATAAAATTAAAGGCTATATATCTAAAAAACAGGTCAACTATGCAAAAACCCTAAATCCCAATAGCTGTGTATTCGATAGGATTTTAGACTTCCCTGGAATAAATGACTTCTATAAGAGGAATCTAAGGGAACTAAAATTAGATTTTAAAAAGCTAAGTAAATTAAGGCCAGCAGATGCAATTAATTATATTGAACATATACTGGAATATGACCTCTATCTAAAGGAAAATGCTATTAAATTTGGCTACACCTATGATAACCTTAGCTCCATGTTATTTTATCTAAAGCTTATAAGTGAGGATTGTGAGAACTTACAAGAGTTTTTAGGTAGGTTGAAGTATATAGAAGGCCTTTATACCAACTCCAACAGGAATAAAAATGCTATAACCCTCTCTACTATCCATTCAGCCAAGGGTTTAGAATTTGAAAATGTCTATATGATCGACCTAATAGATGGAGAATTTCCCAGCACTAGCAGTATAGATGCCTATTTAAAAGGTGATATAGATCAGTTAGAAGAAGAGAGAAGACTTTTTTATGTGGGTATGACCAGGGCTAAAAAACATCTAACCCTATTAACTATAAAAAATATGAACGGTAGTAGAAAGGAGGAATCTAGATTCTTATTAGAATTACAAAAATGTTCAAATAATGATTAATATTTCTTAAATTAGAAATACTATAAAAGGAGTCCAGTATTTCTAATTTAGGAGGGTAGAAATGGCTAAGTCAAAGAAACAAAAAAGTAAAAAGCAAAAACAAGAGCTAGAGAGACAAGAGCAAGAAAAGCAGGAAAGATAAAAAAATTTCCTCATCCTAGGATGAGGAAATTTTTTTGAGCTATTTTTTTTCATATTCAACTATCCCTTCCATATCCACCCTTATAAATTCGTCAGCCTCAAAGGCATAATGGCCAGATTGGTAAGGCTTTTCATCCACTGTAATATATATCCTTTCCACATCATAAAAGTGACCGAGGGTATTGGCTATACACCTTAGGATTTCACCTTCCAAGCCAGAACCTGCATTCATCTCCCTGATAAAGTCCTGGGAAAAATCCACCTTTACGGACCAGTTAGACCTATCTAATTTTATATAATTAATTGTTGTAGCAGCTGGAATAACAGCTATCAGGTCATCATCAGGTGGGTTTTTTAAATTCTCCTCCAACAAGCCTTCAATCCTGCCGTTAGTATAGAAATCTATAGTATCTTCTACATATACAGCCTCCATATCCGGCAGTAGGGGGTAAAAGGTCTTCAAGTTTAGCTCCATGGACCCATTTTCAATGGATTTTAGGAGGGATTTAACCACATGTTCACCATCTTCATAAATACTAGCTACAAGGCCCACATCCTTAGCATAGTAGTGTTTCTGTAACCTACCATCACCTAGTTCCGTCGTAACCTCAAGAGCTTTAAAGGTCTTTAAAGGAGTTTCTACCTCTACCTCTATTCCGCTTATACTTCTTTTATATCCATTGGCCGTAGTCCAGGAGTTTCCCACTTCTATAGGTTCCTTTAAGACTATATTATCCTGTTCTTCCATATGCCCTAACATATTTTCAACATGATAAAATTCTCCTTCAAAGTAGACTTCCTTTAAAATACCCTCCTTATGCTCTAAGACCCTTACAAAATTGGTTGCAGGAGTTTTAATCTTTAATTGAGCCTTATTTCCTTCAATATACTCAAAATATGCTTCCATTTCAGCAAACTCGTTGCCTATCCCCTCATATTTATAAATGGTATTTTCCATAAAGGGAAAATAGTCCCTTAGGGTAGGATTAAAGTCGTTGGCTTCCATATCCATAACTATTTCCTCTTGGCCAGCTGTAGGCTTACAACCTACTATGGTAACAAGGATAATCAATATAAGTATAGTTAAATTTTTCCTTCTCATATTTTCACCTCAAAATATTAGTATTCCACACTTTGTGAAAATTATTACCCCTTAAATAATTTTCAAAGATTTATAGATTTGAAATTAATTATACCTTAATTGATTATACCTTAAATTGTTGAAATACAATTTACGAAAGGATTA
>JAAYLY010000152.1 GCA_012521625.1 Tissierellia bacterium
GAAGAACAAAAAGCAATAGCTCAAATCCTCTCCACAGCTGATAAAGAAATCGAGTTACTAGAACAAGAACTAGAACAACTTAAACTTCAGAAAAAAGGTCTTATGCAGTTACTTTTAACTGGTATCATTAGGGTAAATTAAGGGGGTAGAGTTATGACAAGAGCATATCTATATAATGAAGAAAATATCAGCCAAAGACCAGCTATAGAGCTGTTGGAGAATTTAGGATATAAATATATACCTCCAGAAGAAGCAGAAACCATGAGAGGTAACCTATATAATGTCCTTCTTATTGATATATTGAAGGAAAAACTAATAGAGCTAAACCAGTATGAGTATAAGGGGAGAGTATATAAATTTAGCGAGAAGAATATTGAACAGGCTATTAAGGATCTGGACGAGCCCTTAACCGATGGTTTGGTCCGTACTAATGAGAAGATTTATGACACTCTTATGCTTGGTAGGAGCTATGAGGAAAGCTTGCCTGATGGGTCTAAAAAGTCCTTCTCCTTAAGGTATATAGATTGGGAAAATCCCAACAATAACGCCTTCCACCTAGTGGAGGAGTTTAAGGTGGAAAGGGAAGATGGGGAAGTTACCATCAGACCTGATATAGTACTCTTTGTTAATGGTATTCCCCTTGGTGTTATTGAGTGTAAAAGGGCTTCTATAGATATTAGGCAGGGTATAGAGCAGATGATACGTAATCAGGGGAAGGACTATGCACCCAACTTGTTTAAGTATAGTCAGATTTTAATGGCCAGCAATAAAAATGAAACTAAATATGCCACCTGCTATACCCCTAAGAAGTTCTGGTCTGTCTGGAAGGAGGAATATGAAGACTGGCTACAGTCCCAGTTAAGTAGAACAGTCTTTAATAGGCTGCCAACTAACCAGGATAAAAATATTATCTCCCTCTTCCATCCAGAGAGGATTATAGAGCTTACCAAATACTTCGTCCTTTTTGATAAGAATGTAAAGAAGATAGCCAGATATCAACAGTACTTTGCAGTTAAGGAAATAACCAAGACTATAGAAAAAAGGGATGAAAATGGCAATAGGAAGTCAGGTGTAATCTGGCATACCCAGGGTAGTGGCAAGTCCTTAACCATGGTTATGCTTTCTAAGTATATCCTTTCAGAGCTAAAGGAGTCTGGTCCAAAGGTCATAGTGGTAACAGATAGGGTAAATCTAGATAAGCAGATCTATAACACCTTTAAACATACTAGGTTAAAGGCCAATAGGGCTACCTCTGGTAAACACCTAGTAGAACTTATTAACGACAACAGGGCAGATATAGTAACTACTTTAGTTCATAAGTTTGATACTGCAAGTAAAAAGCAAGAAGCCATCCTATCTAAGGATATATTTGTACTGGTAGATGAGTCCCACAGGACCCAATATGGGGAACTTCATATAAAAATGAAGCAGATATTCCCCAATGCTTGCTATTTAGGCTTTACAGGCACTCCACTGATGAAAAAGGAAAAGAACACCATGATTAAATTCGGTGAACTTATCCATGCCTATACCATAGCCGATGGGGTTAGGGATAAGACCATAGTTCCCCTATTATATGAGGGTAAGATGGTTGAGCAGACAGTTAATAGGAAGGCTATAGATAATAGGCTTGAAATGATAACCAAGGATTTAAACGACAAACAAAAAGAAGAGGTAATGAAGAAGTGGAGTCAGTTTGAAAGGATAGCATCTTCAGACCAGAGGATTGCCTTTATAGCCTACGATATCAATAAGCATTTTGTTGATAACTACAAGACCCAGGGCTCCCACTTTAAGGCTATGCTGGCCACCAACAGCAAGGGAGAAGCTGTTAGGTATTTAAAATATTTTGAAGAAGCCGGGGACTTAAATGCTGCTGTAATCATATCCCCGCCAGATCAAAGGGAGGGCCAGGATGTAGTAGATGAGGAATCTAAGGATATGGTTAAGAGATTCTGGGACAAGATGATGGATAGATATGGTAATGAGGAGAACTACGAAGAGGCCATTAAGGATGAGTTTGTAAATGGGGATGATTTAGACCTTCTTATAGTGGTAGATAAGCTATGGACTGGATTTGATGCTCCAAGGGCTACAGTCTTATATATAGATAAGCCTATGAAGGAACATACCCTACTACAGGCCATAGCTAGGGTAAATAGGCTATATGAAGGTAAGGACTATGGCTTAATTATAGACTACAGGGGGCTTTTAGATAAGTTAGATGAAGCCATGGAGATGTATTCGGGTGCAGGTCTTGAGAACTTCGACCCTAAGGACTTAAAAGGAGCCCTCTATGATGTAATCAGTATAGTAGGTTCCCTAAGGCAATACTATACAGATTTGATAAATCTGTTTATTTCTGTAAAAAATAAGGATGATTCGGAAGAGTATGAAGTCCTACTAGCAGATGATGAGTTAAGGAAGACTTTCTATGAAACCCTAAGTAAATTTGGCAGACACCTTAAACTGGCTTTAGAATCTGAAAGGGTATATAATTCCTTAAGCAAAGAAGAGATAAATAAATATAAGAAGGACTTTAAGTTTTTCCAAGAGTTGAGAAGAAGTGTAAAGATAAGATACTCCGATACTATAGACCATAAGGAATACGAAGCCCAGATGCAGAAGCTAATTGATAACTATATAGCGGCGGAAGATGTAATAAGAATTACAAACCCAGTAGACATCATGGATAAGAAGGGTTTCGAAGAGGAGCTAAACAGGCTAGGATCTCCTAGGGCTAAAGCAGATGCCATAAGGACTAGGATGACAAGGAGTATAAGCATGAAGTGGGATGAAAACCCTTCCTACTACAAGAAGTTTTCTGAAAGAATCGAGGAAACTTTACAGGGCTATAAGGATAAGAGAATTAGCGAAAGAGAATACTTTGAAAGAATGAATAATATAAAGAAGGATTACCAAGAAGGCTATTCAGGCTTAGAATATCCAGATAGTATCAAGAGTAAGCCTAATGCTCAAGCTTTTTATGGTGTAACAGCTGATATAATTAAGGAATCAGAAGCAGCATATGAGGTGGATGGTAGTAGTAAAGTTAATGATGAGCAAATAGCCCAACTCTCCCTATTTATTGAAAGTATAGTGGAAAGATATACTAAGGTGGATTGGCATGATAATATAGATGTTCATAATAGGATAACCCAAGAAACAGAGGATTTACTATTTGACTTTGCAGAGGCTAATAATATTGATGTGGATTTTGATAAAATAGATAAGCTATTAAAGGAAATAATTAGGGTAGCCTTAAGCAGATACTAGAGGGTGAGATAATGACAAAATATATGGTAGAATACGGAGATGAGAAAATATACTTTAAGTTAGAAAGAAAAGATGTAAAAAATATAAACTTAAATATTAGGCCGGATATGAGTATCTTAGTATCTGCCAATGACAGTGTACCACTTGAGTGTATAAAAGATTTTGTCAAGGAAAAAGGTTCTTGGATTATAAGAAATTTAAATTATTTTAAGAAATTTGGACCTATGCAAATGGCGGAAAAAGAATATGTAAGTGGAGAATCTATTAATTATTTAGGTAAGCAATATCGCTTAAGAGTAGTTGAATCTAAGATAGAAACAGTTAAATATTTTAGGGGTTATATTTATATCTATGTTAAGAATAAGGATGATTATAAAAGAAAAGAAGGCTTATTTAATGATTGGTTAAATGAAAAAGCCCATTTCCATTTTAATGAATCCTTAGATAGAATGTATCAGCTAATTCAGGATTACAAGATTCCAAAACCTGCCATAAAGATTAGACAAATGAAAGCTAGATGGGGGTCATGCCACAGGAGAGATAGGACTATATTATTAAACTCAGATTTGATTAAAGCCCCTAAATATTGTATAGATTATGTAGTTCTCCATGAGCTTCTACATTTTAAATACAGAAATCATGATGAAGAATTTTACGGATTCTTAACTTCCTTGATGCCAGATTGGGAAAAGCGTAAGCGAATACTTGATGAAGAAGTAATTAGAGATTTATAGAATTTGAGCTAATAAAAAACAACTTCAAGAATAACATCTCATGTTATTTGAAGTGGTTTTGTGTTATTTTTAACCTAATTAACAACAGAAGTCTCCCATCTTCTATAAGTGGGAGATGAATGTTACTTGACAATTCCTTCCTTTATGATATAACCAGTATTAGAGGAGGGAGTTGAGTAAATACAATGCAA
>JAAYLY010000153.1 GCA_012521625.1 Tissierellia bacterium
AATACGGACTCTAAGCCGGAATACTTGCAGCAGTTTGCCCTGATGGGTTCCATCTATATGGAGAAGGTAATGGGGATAGATAATCCTAAGGTAGGCTTGGCCAACATAGGTACGGAGGAAGGAAAGGGGAACGAATTAGCTAAAACTACATATGATTTATTGAAGGAATCTAATATTAACTTCATAGGTAATGTTGAGGGTAGGGATATACCCTATGGGGCTGCTGATGTCATTGTGGCCGATGGCTTCGTTGGAAATATGATTTTAAAGGTTACTGAGGGTGTGGCCTTATCCCTATTCGGCCAACTTAAGGATGCCTTCTTAAAGAATACTAAGAATAAAATTGGAGCTTTATTGTTAAAATCTAGTTTGAAGGAACTAAAGAGTAAAATCGATTATAGGGAGTATGGGGGGGCACCCCTATTGGGTACAAAGCAACCAATTATAAAAGCCCACGGCAGTTCCGATGCCTATGCTATTAAAAACGCCATTAGACAAGGGATTAATTTCGTTGAAAGGGATGTTATTAAAACCATAGAAGCAAATTTATAAATGATGATATGAAGTAGGAGGTAATAAAGATGAAAGAAAGAGTATTTAGCCTAATTAGTGAACAATTCAACATAGATGAAGAAGATTTAGACTTAGATACTTCCTTTAGGGATGATTTAAATGCCGACTCCTTAGACCTTGTGGAGTTAATTATGGCCTTTGAAGATGAATTTGGCTTGGAAATTGAAGATGAAGAGGCTGAAGATATAAAAACTATTGGAGATGCTATCAATTATATAAGCAATGCCTTAGGAGAAGATATTGAATAAAGCTCTAAAGGCGTAAATCGAGGTGTATAAGATGAATACAAAAGAAAATGGCTATCTATCAGCCCTGCAAGAGAACTTAAATTATTATTTTAAGGATGAAAGCCTGTTAAGGTCAGCCCTTACCCACAGCTCCTATGCCAATGAATATAAGATGAGCATTATAGATAGCAACGAAAGGTTGGAATTTTTAGGGGATGCGGTTTTAAACCTAATCGTTAGTCAATATCTATATAAAAAGTATCCAAATTATCCGGAGGGTGAATTGACTAAGATCAGAGCTAAGGTGGTCTGTGAACCCTCCCTAGCCTATGCTGCCAGGAAGATAGACATGGGCAAATACCTTCTACTAGGCAAGGGGGAAGAGGCTACAGGTGGAAGGGACAGGGATTCCATCTTAGCAGATGCAGCGGAAGCTTTAGTTGGTGCTCTTTATATGGATAGTGATTTTGAAACTACCTATAGGGTGCTCTTGGATAAGTTTGAGGCAGATATTGTAAATGCGGTGGCAAAGGGAGACCTCTTCATAGATTATAAGACGGAGCTACAGGAAATCATTCAAAAAAGAGGTGCACATTCCATGGAGTATGTGGTTACTAAGGAAGAGGGACCAGACCATAATAAGAAGTTCTTTATAGATGTGGTTGTAGACCATGAAACCATAGGCACTGGCATAGGAAGGAATAAGAAGGATGCAGAACAGATGGCAGCTAAGGAAGCCCTATTAAAACTAGGTGTTTTCAGTGGCTAAGAAGTATATCATCCCCATCTTCGTTCCTCACTTTGGCTGCCCCCACGACTGCATCTTCTGTAACCAGAAGAAAATAACAAATGTAAGTACTACCACCACAGCTGAAGATGTTGAGCAGGAAATAGAGAAATACTTAAGCTATTTCCCCAAGGCTGAACATGTTGAAGTTGCATTTTATGGTGGTAGTTTTACTGCTATTAATATGGATATCCAGAGTGAGCTTTTGCAGGTCCCTTATGAATATAAGAAAAAGGGTATAATTAAGGAAATAAGGCTTTCAACAAGGCCTGATGCCATCAATAGTGAGATCTTAGAAAATTTAGAAAAATATGGGGTTGACACTATAGAATTAGGTGTCCAATCCCTAGACGATGGGGTTCTTAAGTGTAGTGCCAGAGGCCATAGTGCTGCCGATGTATATAGGGCTGTAGACCTGATAAGGGAATATGATTTTAAACTAGGACTTCAAATGATGGTGGGCCTACCTATGGATAGTAGTGAAAAGAGTATCAAAACAGCTAAAGAATTCATCAGACTAAAGCCAGACTTAGTGAGGATCTATCCTACCCTGGTTATAAATGAGACCTATCTAAATAAGCTGTATGAAAGGGGCCTATATCAGCCTTTATCTATAGATGAGGCAGTCGATATATGCACAAGGCTCCTTATGATGTTTTATGTTGAAGATATCAAGGTCATAAGGGTTGGCCTTCAACCTACGGACAATATCCAGCTGGGTATGGATGTGGTGGCTGGACCCTTCCATCCTGCCTTTAGACAGCTGGTGGAGGCTAATATCTATAGGCTACTAATTGAAGACTACCTTAAGGATAGGCCTAAGGCTGATGAACTTATAATAGGGGCTAGTAGGAGGGAGACTTCCAACATAGCCGGACAAAAATCTTCCAACATAAAATATATAAAGGAAAAGTATGGTATAAAGAAGGTTAAGATTCTGCCATGGGATATAGAGGATGGTAGAATCTATATTTCCATAGATGGTCAGGAAGACCTAGTGGACAAAAACAGCTGGATGAAGGACTACATTAGACAGATATAGAGGTGTTCGATTTGTACTTAAAAAAGTTGGAGATACAAGGGTTTAAGTCCTTTGCCGATAGGACAACTATAGAGTTTAATGAGGATATTACTGCTATAGTTGGTCCTAACGGCAGTGGAAAAAGCAACATATCTGACGCCATCAGGTGGGTATTAGGAGAACAGAGTGTTAAAAGCCTAAGGGGCAACAAGATGGAGGATGTTATCTTTTCTGGAACGGATAAGAGGAGGCCCTTAGGTTTCGCTGAGGTAACCATTTATTTTGATAATAGCGATAACTCCATTCCTGTAGATTATAATGAAGTGGCCATAACTAGGAGGATGTTTAGGTCTGGAGAAAGTGAATACTACATAAATAAGACCTCCTGCCGCTTGAAGGATGTTCGTGCCCTTTTCATGGATACTGGTATCGGCAAGGATGGCTACTCCATAATTGGACAAGGCCGTATTGATGAAATCCTAAGTAATAAGCCAGAAGATAGGAGGAATATCTTTGAGGAGGCAGCAGGGATAATAAAGTATAAGACTAAGAAGGATGAAACAGAAAGAAAGCTAAAGAAGACCCAAGACAACCTAGTTAGGATTAAGGACCTACTTTCAGAAATTCAAAATCAATATGATTCCCTGGAAGTTGAGTCTAAGAAGGCTAAGGAATATATGGAAATATATGAGGAATTAAAATTCTTAGAGGTAAACCAGTCCATTAGGGAAATAGATATGCTTAAGGTCCAACTGGACCAGCTAAAGACGGAGATAGAGTTAGATACTAATGAAATATGTAATCTAGAAAATCAGAGGACCCAATTAGATAGTGAATTTAATGAATTAAAGGAAAAGATCAAGGATATGGACTCCCAGTATGAGGAGTTAAGGAATAATAGGCTGGAGCTAATCCAAACTATAGATAATTCCAGAAGCCAAATTAAGCTTATGGATGAAAAGGAGAAATTCTACAAGAGGGATATTGAAAGATTTACGGAAGAGTTGGAAAACCTAAGGGAGGGCATCCAGTCCATAGATGAGGAATTGATTAGGCTGGATGGGGAGATTGAAAAAACTCAAGGGGAGTATAAGAAAGTACAGGAAGAGTTCTTAAAGAAGAAGGAAGAATTCCAATCCACTGAAGAGAAATTGACCCAAAGGGAAGTTGAAATTGAAAGGGAGAAGGAAGACTTAATCCATATTTATAATAAGATCTCTGAGGAAAAGAGCCTTATAAATGGAATTCACTCCTTCCAAGAAAACATCGATAAACGCTTAAGCCAATTAAATAAGGATTTGGAAAAGATCCATGGTGAAATCCTTTCTAAAGAGGAAGAGCTAAATAAATTAGACCAGGTGGATTTGGATTTTAATCATAGATTAAATGAAATCAACGATAGGATCCTATCTATTAAAGCTGAAAAGCTTAAATTGACAGATCAACTTAGCAGTATAACGGAAGAAATCCGCCAGGTGGAAATCAAACTCCAAGGCCTAATTTCCAGCTACAACCTATATAGAAATATGGAAGAGGGCTATGAGGGCTACTATAAAAGCGTTAAACACCTACTGGAATCCATAAAGAATAAGAGGTTAGATAGGGCCGGCTTTGAGGGTATAATAGCAGATTTAATCCAGGTTGATTCTAAGTATGAAAAGGCCATAGATATTAGCCTAGGTTCAAACCTACAGAATGTGGTGGTAGCTGATGAATATGTGGCCAAGGGGATGATAGATTACCTAAAGAAGAACAGGCTTGGTAGGGTCACCTTCCTACCCCTTAATGTCATAAGGGGCAGTAGCCTTAATCTAGATATAGCTGAATTGAGGAAGGATGGGGTTATAGACCTGGCCCACAGGCTGATAGAATACGATCCTAAATATAATAACTTGATGGAATACCTATTGGGGCGAACCATCATAGTAGACAATATGGACAATGCCATTAAGCTGGCCAATAGGTTTAACCATAAGTATAGGCTGGTAACCCTAGATGGGGAACTATTTAACCCAGGTGGTTCCCTTACTGGAGGAAGCTACAGCAATAATGCTATCAGTATAATTGGAAGGAAAAATAGGATTTTAAAGCTCAAAGAGGATATACAGGAGTTAAGTAATTTAAATAGGAAGCTACAGGATGAGAAAAATAAGCTGCAAAAGGACCTAATGGCCAATGACCAGCTCCTTGATAACTTTTCCAAGGATTATAAGGAGTTGGAGATTAAAATCATAAATAATAGGAATAATAAGGAAGGCTGCCTGAGGGAGATCGATAGATTAAGGGCTGACTTTAAGCGTGTTCAGGAGGAAAGGCAGGAGTTAGAGGCTGAAAGCAAGGATTACCTTCTACAGATGGAAGAGTATGAGTTTTCCGTAAAGGAATTGGAGGAAAAAATTGAAGACATCAATAAGAGGATTAAAGAGATCAATAATTCCCTAAGTGAAGAAAAGGCCTTAAGGGAAGAGAAGAATAGGGAATTAACTGAAATTCAAATTAACTTAAATAAGCTGGAAAATAAATTGAACAACCTAAAGGAAGGCCGACTCAACTGCCAGAAGGAAAGGGAGGAAAAGTTAAACTCCATTAGAGAGCTTGAGGAAAATATCAAAAGCACGAAGGCTGAATTGGAAGGCCTAGGGGATAAGAAGATAGAATTAAATAATAGGATTGAAGAATTAGGTGAGAAGGAAGCTAAGCTTTCCCTAGAATTGGAGGATTATACTAAGGGGAAGGAAGGCCTGATGGAAAACTTCTATAGGCTTCAGGATGATTTAAAGATTATCAACGAACGTTTAATGGTGCTAGAAAAGCAGAAAAACAAGAGGGAGTTAAATCACAGCAGGCTGGAGCTTAAGATTGACAATTTAAATAATAAACTCCTTAACGATTATGAGTTTGACTATGAAACTGCCCTTGCCACTATGGAGATTTCAGAAGAGCTGATAATTCCACCTAATAGGATTAGGGAATTAAAGGATAAGATTAAGGCGCTGGGCAATGTCAATTTAGGGGCCATAGAGGATTTTGAAAGTGTTAAGGAGAGGTTGGAATTTATAAGAAAGCAATATGATGACCTGGTTAAGAGCAAGGGGAATCTGGAAAAGCTAATTAGGGAAATGGAAAATACCATGAGGGAGCAGTTTATGCTTTCCTTTAAAGAGATCAATGATAACTTCACCAAGGTATTTAAGATCCTCTTTAACGGGGGTAAGGCTAAGTTGGAGTTGGAAGCTGAGGGAGATGTATTAACTTCCGGTATAGAGATTAAGGTTCAACCCCCTGGTAAGAGATTACAAAACTTAAGCCTCTTATCCGGTGGAGAAAGGGCCCTAACAGCTGTAGCCCTCCTCTTTGCCATCTTGGAAACTAGGCCGTCACCCTTCTGCGTCCTAGATGAGATTGATGCAGCCCTAGATGAGGCCAATATTAGTAGGTTTACCAACTACCTAAGGAAATTCAGCGACACCACCCAATTTATATTGATTACCCATAGGAAGACTACTATGGAAATATCCGACGTCCTATATGGGGTCACTATGGCTGAGGAAGGAGTTAGTAGGCTGATCTCCATTAAGATGGAGGACCATATGGATGAGGATATGGATGAATTAGTGAGTTAGGAGGTAAGTTATGTTAAAGTGGTTTAGAAGGAACAAGAAGGATAAAAATAAAGAAAATAGGGAGATAGAGGAGAGTAAGGCCCTTAAAGAAAAAGAAGAGCAGCTTGAAGATGGAAAAGAGGCAGAACTTAAGCCTGTATCTTTTGCTAGGGCCGAAGAAAAGGAAGTAGTAGTAGAAAAGGAAGAAGTAATAGAAAAAGAAGCAGTAGTAAAAGAGGAAGAAGAAATAATAGAGGAAGTAGTAGAAGACAAAGTAGTAGAAGAGCCAAAGGAGGAAGGAAAGAAGAAAAAGCCTAACTTCTTTAATAAGCTCCTACAAGGCCTAACTAAGACTCGTAAGGAGATGACTAACAAGATAGACAGCATCCTATCCGTCTATAAGAAGATAGATGATGAGCTCTTTGACGACCTTGAGGAAGCCTTAGTAACTGCTGACGTGGGTGTAAGTACAACTATGGAGTTAATTGACAGGCTTAAGGAAAGGGTTAAGGCTGAAAAGACTTCCGATCCTAATGAGATTAAAAACCTCCTTAAGGATGAAATCAAGATTATGATGAGGGAAACTATTGAGGATAATAAGTTAAATATAGAACCTACTCCTGCCGTAATCCTAGTGGTGGGAGTAAACGGAGTAGGTAAGACTACTACCATCGGTAAGCTGGCCTATAACTTTAAGAAGGATGGTAAAAAGGTCTTAATGGCAGCAGGAGATACCTTCAGGGCTGCAGCCATAGAACAGCTTGAGGAATGGAGCAATAGGGCGGGAGTAGATATTATAGCCCATAAGGAAGGGGCAGACCCGGCAGCTGTAATCTACGACGGAATCCACGCAGCAAAGTCAAGGAAGGCTGACATCCTAATCTGCGATACGGCAGGTAGGCTTCATAATAAGTCCAACCTGATGAATGAATTAAATAAAATCTTCAGGGTGGTGGAAAGGGAATATCCTGAAGCAACTAAGGAAGTCCTACTAGTATTAGATGCTACTACCGGTCAAAATGCCATCAGCCAAGCTAAGGTTTTTAAGGAAGTGGCCAATATTACAGGTGTAGCCTTGACTAAATTAGATGGAACTGCCAAGGGTGGGGTAGTAATAGCCCTACAATCAGAATTAGGCCTGCCTATAAAGCTTGTAGGAGTTGGAGAAGGCATAGACGACCTACAGCCATTTAATATGGATGATTTTGTGGAGGCTTTATTTGAATAAAAATTAAAAAAGATGTTGACATAGGCCATCTTTTAGTCTAGAATAGTAGTGTCAAGGAAATACCTTGACACTACTTTTATGTTGGTGATATAATGGTTGAGAAATTAGTAGAGCTAGGAATCCTATTTGATTTCTACGGTAAGCTTCTTACAAAAAAGCAATATGATGTGGTTGATCTTTTTTACCTTAAGGACCTTTCCTTAAGTGAAATCGGCGAGGAGCTTAATATCACTAGACAGGGTGTTTATGACACTTTAAAGAGAGCCGAAGAGAAGTTATACCAATACGAGGAAACCCTTGGATTAGTTGGTAAATTCGTTAAAAGTAAAAATAACATAAAGGAAATAATAGAACTGGCTAATGAGATAAAGGATTATATAGATGATGAAGCATATGAAAAGGCTAAGGACTCAGCACAGATGATTGAGGATAAGTGTATGGAGATAATGGAGAATAGCTGGGAGGTATAGGCTGATGGTGTTTGAAAGTTTGTCGGAAAAGCTTCAGAATGCATTGGCTAAATTAAAGGGTAAGGGTAAGCTTACTGAAAAGGACATAGATTTAGCCATGAGGGAAGTAAGGCTTGCCCTTTTGGAAGCTGACGTTAATTTTAAGGTAGTTAAGGATTTTGTAAAAAGTGTAAAAGAGAGAGCCATTGGTGCTGAAGTAATGCAAAGCTTAACCCCAGGACAGCAAGTAATCAAGATCGTTAATGAAGAATTGACTAAATTGATGGGAGAAAGTGAAGCTAAGATTGAGTTTGCTTCATCACCACCGACTGTAATCCTCATGTGTGGATTACAGGGTGCTGGAAAGACTACCACTTGTGGTAAACTAGCCTTAAATCTTAAAAAGAAGAATAAAAGGCCTCTACTAGTTGCCTGTGACGTATATAGGCCGGCTGCCATAAAGCAGTTGGAGGTAGTTGGCCAACAGGTTGGAGTTCCTGTATTTACAATGGGCAATAAGATTGATCCAGTAAATATAGCCAAGGCAAGTATCGAGCATGGTAAAAAACACGGTAACGATGTGATTATCATAGACACAGCTGGTAGGCTTCATATAGATGAAGACATGATGGGTGAGATTGAGGAAATCTATAAGGAAGTTAATCCTAATGAGGTTTTACTAGTCCTAGATGCTATGACGGGACAAGATGCAGTCAATGTGGCATCTACCTTCGATGAGAGGCTTGGAATAACAGGTATCATCCTTACTAAGTTAGATGGTGATGCTAGAGGGGGTGCGGCCCTATCCATTAGGGCTGTAACTAACAAGCCTATTAAGTTCGTAGGTATGGGTGAAAAGATGGACCAGCTAGAGCCCTTCCACCCAGACAGGATGGCTTCTAGGATCCTAGGTATGGGAGATATCCTAAGCCTAATAGAGAAGGCTCAGTCTAGTATAGATGAGGAGAAGGCTAAGGAGCTGGAAAAAAAGCTTAAAAGTGCCAACTTTACCTTTGATGATTTCCTAGATCAAATTGAGCAGATGAGAAATCTCGGGCCCTTGGATCAATTAATCGGTATGATACCGGGTATGAATTCAAAGGCCCTTAAGGGTTTAAATATTGACGAAAGGGATATTAATAGAATTGAGGCTATTATAAAATCCATGACTAAGCAGGAGAGGGAAAATCCTGAAATCATAGATAGCAGTAGAAGAAAGAGGATAGCTAGGGGTAGTGGTACTAGCGTCCAGGAAGTAAATAAGCTACTTAAGCAGTTTAGGGAAACTAAGAAGCTGATGAAGCGCTTATCAGGTATGGAAAAAACCATGAAGAAAAGAGGGAGATTTGGTTTCCCCTTTTTCTAGATAGATAAAGACTTAAAAGGAGGTGAATAGGATGGCAGTAAAAATCAGATTAAGAAGAATGGGTTCCAAGAAAAATCCTTTCTATAGAATTATTGTAGCTGATTCCCGTTCTCCAAGAAATGGTAGATTTATAGAGGAATTAGGCTATTATGATCCATTAACTGAACCAAAAACAGTTAAGATAGATAATGAAAAAGCTTTACAATGGTTAAAAAATGGAGCTAAGCCAACAGATACTGTAGACAGATTATTCAGAGAAAATGGTGTTTACGAAAGTACTGCAGAAGAGAACAGCGAAGAGTAATAGTTCTTGGAGGTGTAATAATGGGAGAGTTAGTTGAATATATAGCAAAGGCACTTGTTGACCATCCTGATGAAGTTAGCGTAAATGAAATTGAAGGTTCTCAATCAGTTATCATTGAGCTAAAAGTTGCCGATGAAGACATGGGCAAGATTATAGGAAAACAAGGCCGTATAGCAAAAGCCATAAGAACAGTTGTCAAAGCAGCAGCTATTAAGGAAAACAAAAGGGTAGTTGTTGAAATCATCCAATAGTAATTTAATTAATAGTAGGTGTAAATATGGACTATACTATAGTTGGTAAAATAATCAATACCCATGGAATCAAGGGGGAAGTGAAGGTCTATCCTTTGACTGACGATATAGAGAGGTTTTCAGACCTAGAGAAGGTCTATATAGGTGACTCTAAGAAGAAATTCCATATAGATAGGGTAAGATATCATAAGGGCTTTCCAATTATTGGCTTTAGGGAAATCCAAGATATTAATGAAGTCCTACCCTATAGGGATGAGTACATCTATGTAGACCAAGAGGATAGGATTGTTTTACCAGAAGATCATTATTTTATCCATGATTTAATCGACTGTTCAGTTTACGACATGGATAATAACCTTATTGGCATCCTTAAAGATGTAATCCAGTATACGGCAAATGACGTATATGTGGTTAAGGATGAAGCCAATAGAAAGGAATATTTAATACCTGCTGTTAAGGAGTTTGTCAAGGAAGTTGATATAGAAAATAAGAGGATATACATTGATCCCATTGAAGGTATGATAGAATGAAGATTGATGTACTGACCCTTTTTCCTGAATTTTTTTCCACTCTTAAGGATTGGAGTATTATTGGAAGGGCAATAAAAGAGGATATCCTCAATATTGACTATATCAACATCAGAGATTTTTCCAAGGATAAACACAAGAGGGTGGATGATTATTCTTATGGCGGGGGTCCAGGGATGGTTATGACTCCTGAGCCCATTGTGGATGCTATAGATAGTGTTAAGACTGAAAGGTCAAGAGTCATTTATTTATCACCTCAAGGTCAAAGATTAGATCAGGATCTGGTCAATAGACTTTCCAAAGAAGAACACCTAATACTCTTATGTGGCCATTATGAGGGGATAGATAATAGGATAATAGACCACTATGTCCATGAGGAAGTATCCATAGGGGATTACGTCCTTACTGGTGGTGAAATTCCAGCTATGGTGGTAATCGACGCTGTAACCAGGTTACTCCCCGGGGTTCTAAGTAGTGAACAATCCTTCACAGAAGAATCCCATTATCATGGCATATTAGAATATCCCCAATACACCAGGCCCTATGATTTTAGAGGCCTTAAGGTTCCAGATGTATTGCTTTCAGGCAATCATAAGGAAATAGAAAGGTGGAGACGCTATCAGGCTCTCAAGGCCACCTATATAAAGAGGCCAGATCTATTAAAAAAAGCAAACTTAACTGAAGAAGATAAGGAAATACTAAAGGCTATAGAAGCTGAGCTCCATAATAGAAGTTGAATTATAGTATTTCCTATGCTATAATACCTAAGGTGTAGATTACGGATGGTCCTCTGCCTAAGGGCAAGAACATCTTCGAAAGGAGGTTTGAACAGTGGACGTAATAAAGATGATTGAAGAGGAACAAATTAGAAAGGATTTACCTGAGTTTAATGTAGGTGATACTGTTCAAGTACATTACAGAGTAATCGAGGGTAGCCGCGAAAGAGTTCAAGTTTTTGAAGGAACTGTTATTAAAAGACAAGGCGGCGGAATTGGTGAAACTTTCACTGTAAGAAGATTATCTTACGGTGTTGGAGTAGAAAGAACATTCCCTATAAATTCCCCTAGAATTGAGAAGTTAGTTGTAACTAGAAGGGGTAAGGTAAGAAGAGCTAGACTTTACTACTTAAGAGAAAGACAGGGTAAGGCAGCTAAAGTTAAAGAAAAGGGATTTAACTAATAAAAGGGACTTTTACGGTCCCTTTTTTCAAATTGGAATAGTTTAGGATTGAAACTATGTTTAAGGTTGTGATAGTATGAGCATGAATATAAACTGGTATCCAGGCCATATGAAAAAAACTAGGGAGTCTATTGAGAAAAACTTATCTATGGTGGATTTGGTTCTTGAGTTGATTGACGCCAGGATTCCCTATAGCAGCCAAAATCCCGTTATCGATTCCATCGTTAAGAATAAACCAAGGATAATTATCTTAAATAAGAGTGACTTAGCCGATGAAATGGCTAATAGGATGTGGCAGGCTTATTTTAGAAGTAAAGGTCTAGATTCTATCCTGCTTGATGCCTTAAGCGGTAAAGGGATTAAAGAACTCCTCCATGCTTCAGAAAGGGCTACGGAAGATATCCGGAAATCCTATGAAAAAAGAGGGGTCATCAACCGTCCCATTAGGGCTATGATACTGGGTATACCCAATGTGGGTAAGTCCACCCTTATAAACACTTTGGCTGGTAGGAAGAGTGCCAAGACTGGAAATAAGCCAGGGGTGACCAAGTCGAACCAGTGGATTAAAACCCAGGGAAGGCTTCAGTTGTTAGATACGCCAGGAATTTTATGGCCCAAGTTTGAAGAGGAAAGGGTAGGGTTAAATTTAGCTTTTACTGGAGCTATCAAGGATGAAATCTTAGATATTGAGACTTTAGCCCTTAAATTTATTGAATTTATGAAAAAGTCATACCCAGAATTGTTGGAAAAGAGGTATAAGATAGTAGTAGAAGGAAGTCCTTTAGAGACTATGGAAGCAATAGGTCGGAAAAGGGGCTGTATCATTAGAGGTGGAGAAATCGATTATACTAAGGTTAGCAATTTGATTTTAGACGAATTTAGAAAGGGAGTTTTAGGAAGGATTAGCCTAGAATTGCCAGAAGAGTAGGTGGATTATGCTAGAATTTGAACAGGAATATTACCAACTGGGCTATAACTATATTGCAGGAATAGATGAAGCAGGCAGAGGATGCTTACTGGGAGATGTGGTAGCCTGCGCTATAGTCATGCCTAAGGGTTTAATTATAGATGAGGTTAAGGATTCTAAAAAATTGACGCCAAAGAAGAGGGAATACCTTTATGATTTAATAATGGACAAGGCCATAGCTGTGGGTATTGGACAGGTAGATGCTGAAGTCATAGATGAAATCAATATAAAGAATGCTACTAGGTTGGCCATGAAGAAGGCCTTGGAAAATCTGAAGGATAAGGAAGGAAATAAGTTGGTCCCAGATTATGTATTAGTAGATGCAGAAGAGTTTGAAAGCTCCATCCCCCAAAGGAGCATCATAAAGGGAGACAACCTTTCCCATACCATAGCTTGTGCATCCATTATAGCCAAGGTCTATAGGGACAGACTATGTCTAGATTGGGAGGAGAAATATCCTGGCTATAACATAAAGAAGCATAAGGGATATGGCACCAAGGAACATAGGGAGATGATTAAAACTTTGGGTCCCTGCCTAATCCATAGGAGGACTTTTTTAAAGAAGATTCTCAAGTAGAGGGATGGAAATGGATAAGCTTACAAAGGGTAAAAAAGGAGAAGGATTGGCCTTAGATTACCTGCGTAAGAGGGATTATATAATCCTTGAGACTAATTATAGGAACAAAATTGGGGAAATAGATATTATAGCAATTGAGGGAGAGGTCCTAGTCTTTATAGAGGTTAAATCTAGGACTAGTACCAGCTTTGGAAGGGCCTATGAGGCTGTTAATTTCCATAAACAAAGGAAGATTATCAATACTTCCTTGATCTATCTTAGGGATAAGGGTTTAAATGACTTTCAACTGAGGTATGACATAATTGAGGTTTACATGACAAATAGGCTAAAAATCAACCACATAAAAGATGCTTTTTGTCTATAAATAACTGAAAATAGGGAATTGCGCTATTACCCAGGCAATTTATAATTTCCAAAGGGGTTGTAGGTATGTATTCTAAAATATCTACTTGTGTACTCCAGGGTTTAAGTGGTCATATAGTTGAAGTTGAAACAGACCTATCCAGGGGCATGCCAGTATTTAACATAGTAGGCTTGGCTGATACGGCCATTAAGGAATCGAAAGAAAGGGTCCGGTCTGCCATCAAGAATAGTGGTTATGGCTTTCCCCTAAATCGGATTACCATCAATCTAGCTCCAGCCCACCTAAGGAAGGAAGGTTCCCAAATGGACTTGGCCATAGCCTTGGGGATTTTAATTTCCAGCGGTATGGTGGATTATGACCAAGAAGATACGGTTTTTTTAGGGGAGTTGTCTTTAGATGGTAAACTAAACCCGATTGAAGGTGCCTTGCCAATGGTTCTATCCTTAAGGGATTTTAAGATTAAAAGATGTATTGTACCCTATGACAATAGGGAAGAATGTAGCGTCATAGATGATATGGAGATCATCCCCCTTAGGACCCTAAGGGAAGTTGTAGATTATCTTAAGGGGAAGATTATTATAGAGCCCTATAAGGGGATGGGGGAAGATAGCAAGGAAAAGAAGGAATATGAATTGGATTTTTCCGATATAAGGGGGCAGGATAGCTTAAAAAGGGCCTTGGAAGTAGCTGCTGCTGGAGGCCATAATGCCTTGATACTAGGCCCTCCTGGCTCTGGTAAAACCATGGCCATTAGGAGGCTTCCTACCATCCTGCCAGACTTAAGTTTGGAGGAGTCCATAGAGGTGACTAAGATCTACAGCATAGCAGGTCTACTAAAGTCTAAGGGCTTAATTAAGGAGAGACCCTTTAGGTCTCCCCACCATACTATTTCGGCAGTTTCCCTAATTGGGGGCGGTAGGAATCCAAAACCTGGTGAAGTATCCCTAGCCCATAATGGGGTCCTATTTTTAGATGAGTTGGCGGAATTTGATAGAAGGGCACTGGATAGTTTGCGACAGCCTATGGAAGATGGGCAGGTAAATATATCTAGGATCTATGGTACTTATACCTTCCCTAGTAAATTCATGCTGGTGGCAGCCTTAAATCCCTGTCCCTGCGGCTATTATGGAGACCCCTATCATGATTGCAGCTGCAGCCCTAGGGACATAGATAGATATTTAAATAAGATTAGCCAGCCCCTCTTGGATCGGATGGATATACACATGGAAGTCTTGCCCGTAAAATACCAAGACTTAAGTAGGGTAAGGAAGGGGGAGTCTTCCCTCGAAATCAAGAAGAGGGTAAGTATGGCTAGGCAGATACAGTTAAATAGGTTTAAGGATGAAGGGATATATACCAATGCCCAAATACCTAATAAGTTGATTCCAAAATATTGTAGCTTATCAAGCTCTTCAGAAAGGATCATGGACCAGGCCTTTAAGAAGTATAAGTTTAGCGCCAGGACTTACCATAAGATCCTTAAGGTGGCTAGGACTATAGCCGATTTAGAAGGTAAGGAATCTATTATGGACCATCATATTTTGGAGGCAATAGGCTATAGGAGTTTAAGAGTAAAGTACTGGGGGTAGGGCTATGGATATATCGGCTAGGGAAGTTTTAATTTGGCTAAATACTTTAGGCCTGAGTAATTCTACTATTTTAAAATTATTAGACTACTTTTATGACCTTAGGGAAATTTTAGAAATAAGCGGAGAAAATTTTTTAAAAATTCCCAATTTAAAAAGGGAAAATCTTGAAAGAATTTTAAACTCCAGAAGTAAAATAAATGTAAGCGGATTTTTGGAAGATAATATGAAGAAAGGCATAAAGATTATCACCTGCCTAGATGAAGAATATCCAGAAGCTTTAAGGCAGATCTATAATAGGCCAGCGGTACTATACTATAAGGGGGATTTTTTAGATTTTGAACCAGCCATAGCTATAGTTGGATCTAGGAAGGCTACAGCCTACGGCAAGTGGGCCTGCGAGAAATTTACCAAGGAACTAGTTGAATTAGGTGTAACTATAATAAGTGGATTGGCCTTGGGTATTGATTCTATTGCCCACAGAACTGCCCTTGATAATGGGGGCAGGACCATTGCCATCCTAGGCAATGGAATAGATATAAGGTATCCTAAGAAAAATGCTAAATTATACGATGAGATCTGTGAAGCTGGAGCTATAGTTTCGGAGTTCCCGCCGGGAACTCAACCCCTATCCTATAATTTTCCCCAGCGAAATAGAATTATCTCTGGCCTAGCGTTGGCTGTTATTGTGGTGGAGGCTAAGGAAAGATCTGGTTCCCTAATAACTGCCCACCATGCTTTAGAACAGGGTAAGGATGTTTTTGCCCTTCCTGGTAATATTAATAGTATATATAGTAAGGGTACTAATAAATTAATAAAGGATGGAGCCTTTCCCCTTTTAGATATTGAAGATTTACTAGAAGTAGTGGGAGATTTTAGGGAAAGAAATCAATCACATAAGATGGATGAATTCGATTATTCTACTTTAAGTGATATTGAAAGGAAAATAGTTGAGCTAGTTAAGGAGGGTCCTACCCATTCTGATATGATAGCCTATAGGACTGGTTTAGATATAATAACTGTAAATAGTATGTTAACAATTTTAGAAATGAAGGGTATAATAAAGGAATTGACTAGTAGAACCTATACTATCTGTTGAATTCGGAGGTGAATTAGGTGGCAAAGAACTTAGTAATAGTTGAATCACCAGCAAAAGCAAAGACCATAGGAAAACTATTGGGAAGAAACTATAAGGTAGTCGCTTCCGTTGGACATATAAGAGATTTACCAAAGAGTAGGTTGGGAATTGATCTTGAAAATAACTATGAGCCTAAGTATATAACTATCAGGGGTAAGGGACCAGTTATCCAGGAGCTAAAGAAGGAAGCTAAAAAGGCTGATAAGATCTTCCTGGCAACGGACCCGGATAGGGAAGGGGAGGCCATAGCCTGGCATCTGGCCCATGTTTTAAATTTAGATCCTAAGGATAAAATTAGGGTAGAATTCCATGAAATTACAAAGGATGCCATTAAAAGGGGAATCAAGAGCCCTAGGGAACTAGACCACAACCTAATAGATGCCCAGCAGGCTAGGAGGATCCTAGATAGGCTGGTGGGATATAAGATTAGCCCCCTCCTATGGAAAAAGATTAAAAAGGGCTTAAGTGCTGGTAGGGTTCAATCGGTAGCTGTAAAACTTATCTGTGACCGGGAAGAGGAAATCAACAGCTTCATACCTGAAGAATATTGGACCATAACGGCTAAACTTAGTAAGGATGGGGAGGAGTTTGAAGCTGCCTTCTATGGCAAGGAGCTAGAGGGTGGGGATGAAAAGCTAGAGCTTAAGACAAGAGATGATGTAGATAAGATTTTAGCTAGTATAGATAAGGAGTCTTTCCTAGTTAGGGATGTGAAGAAGGGAGTTAGAAATAGGAACCCCTATCCTCCATATACTACCAGTACTCTACAGCAGGATGCATCCAAAAGGTTAGGCTTTTCTACTAAAAAGACCATGAGCCTTGCACAACAGCTATATGAGGGGATCGATATCAAGGGTGAGGGTACTGTAGGTCTTATTACCTATATTAGAACCGACTCCACTAGGATCTCTAAGGAAGCAATTGATGCAGCTAAGGATTATATTGTTGGAAAATTTGGTAAAGAATACTCCAATGGGGGTAAAGATTATAGCAAGAAGAAAAAGAAGGATTCCCAGGATGCCCATGAGGCCATAAGGCCTACGAGCGTCTTAAGGACTCCAGAACTTGTAAAATCATCCTTAACTAATGACCAATATAAGCTTTATAAGTTGATCTGGGATAGGTTTCTTGGCTCCCAAATGGCTCCTGCCAAATACGACACCATGACTGTTAATATCTTAAGCAAGGATGTAATTTTTAGAACTACAGGTAGCCTATTGGTTTTCCCAGGCTTTTTAAAGGTATATTCAGTAGATGAAAAAGGACAAATGGACAAAAAATTGCCTAAATTGACAAATGGTGATAAAATTGAAATGTTGGACATTTTACCAAAACAACATTTCACCCAACCACCAGCTAGATTTACTGAATCTTCATTAATTAAAACCATGGAGGAGTTGGGAATAGGGAGACCGAGTACTTATGCACCTACCATTAGTACCATAATTGCTAGAAATTACGTAGAGTTGGACAACAAGGTCTTTTATCCTACTGAATTGGGAATCTTAGTTAATGACCTACTGCAGGAGTATTTTAACCAGGTAGTCAATGAAGAGTTTACTGCAGAATTGGAAGAAAAACTTGATGAGATAGCCGACGGGGAATTGGAATGGCGTAAAGTAGTAGATGATTTCTATGTGGATTTTAGGAAGGAATTGACAAAGGCAGAGGAAGAAATAGATAAGAT
>JAAYLY010000154.1 GCA_012521625.1 Tissierellia bacterium
AATGCTATAATTCAACTTGACATCCAGATGAATTTTAAGATATATTATAGTATGAGTATTTATAAATGTATTAAATGCGTTGATAAGGAGAGTAGCAAAATATATCTATTAAAGAGAGATAATCATTTGGTGGGAGATTGTCATAGATGATTTTGCGAAGATCACCTTAGAGCATAATACCTGAACTTTTAGTAGGGTATTACGGTAGGGCCGTTATCCTAAAGGAGTGACAAGAATTATTTCTTGTAATTTGGGTGGTACCGCGGAATTTCCGTCCCTAAGTCTATGACTTAGGGATTTTTTTATAAGTTTTCTTGGGTTAAGAAAAAGAAAATTTGACAATAGCTTAAAATACCAAGCTTATGTTATTACAAAACAAGGAGAGATTAAAGTGAAAAGGTTTAAGGAATTATCAAATGAACCTGTAAGTGTACGTGAAAAAAAGATTTCACAGTATTGGAATGAAATCGATCTATTAAAGAGATCCATCGAAACTAGGGATTCTAAAAATTCATATATCTTCTACGAAGGACCTCCTACAGCTAATGGTAAACCTGGTATACACCATGTTATGGCTAGAACTTTAAAGGACTTGACTTGTAGATATAAAACTATGAGGGGCTACCAGGTTAAAAGGAAGGCAGGCTGGGATACCCACGGTCTTCCTGTGGAGATCGAAGTAGAAAAACAGCTTAATTTGAAGAATAAGAAGGATATTGAAGAATTCGGTATAGAAGAATTTAACAAACAATGTAGGGAATCCGTCTTCAAATATGAAAAACTTTGGAGACAGATGACGGAGAGGATGGCTTATCTAATCGACTTAGATAATCCATATATAACTCTTGATAATGATTATATAGAATCCGTCTGGTGGATATTAAACAAGTTTTTTAAAGAAGGTTATATCTATGAAGGACATAAGATCCTGCCTTATTGTTCCCGTTGTGGTACAGGCTTAGCCAGCCATGAAGTGGCTTTAGGTTATAAGGAGATTAAGTCGGAAACGGCTATAGCTAAGTTTAAGCGTAAGGATAAGGATGAATACTTCCTAGCATGGACCACAACTCCTTGGACTCTACCTTCAAACGTCAGCTTAACAGTTAACCCTGATGTTACTTATGTTAAGGTCAAGCAGGAGGATGAAATCTATTACCTAGCTAAGGACTTAGCTCCTAAGGTATTAGGGGAGGACTATGAAGTCTTGGAAGAGATGCTGGGTAAAGAGCTTGAATATATGGAATATGAACAGCTGATACCATACGTTAATGTATCAAGTAAGGCCTTCTTTGTAACAGTGGCCGATTATGTAACTACTGAAGATGGTACAGGTATCGTACACACTGCACCAGCCTTCGGTGAAGACGACTATGATACAGGCCAGAGGTATGGCTTACCAGTGGTAAATCCTGTATCAGATGAGGGTAAATTCCTAGAAACACCTTGGAAAGATAAATTCGTCATGGATGCAGATTTAGAAATCATCCAATGGCTAAGGGAAAATGGCAAGTTATACAAAAAAGAAAGGGTAGCCCACAACTATCCACACTGCTGGAGGTGTGATACTCCACTTCTATACTATGCTAAGCCATCTTGGTATATTGAAATGACTAAGCTAAAGGACAAATTAGTGGAGAACAACAAAGGTGTCAATTGGTATCCAGCCTACGTTGGAGAAAAGAGATTTGGAAATTGGCTAGAAAATATTAAGGATTGGGCCATATCTAGAAGTAGGTATTGGGGCACTCCTCTACCAATCTGGAGATGTGATGAATGTGGTCACATAGATAGTGTAGGATCAAGGGCTGAACTAGTGGAAAGGGCTATTGAAGATATAGATGAAAGTATAGAACTACACAGGCCCTATGTGGATGAGGTACACTTAAGATGTGATAAGTGTGGCTCTACCATGACCAGGGAAAAGGATGTAATTGACGTTTGGTTTGACAGTGGTGCAATGCCTTTTGCCCAACACCATTACCCCTTTGAGAATAAAGATAGATTCTTTGAGGAACTATTCCCAGCTGACTTTATCAATGAGGGTATAGACCAGACTAGAGGATGGTTCTATTCCTTAATCGCCATCTCCACCTTTGTTACTGGTAAGTCACCTTATAAGAATGTATTAGTAAATGACCTGATCCTGGACAAAGAAGGTAAGAAGATGTCAAAATCCAGGGGTAATACGGTAGACCCATTTGAATTATTCGACAAATATGGGGCAGACGTATTAAGATGGTACCTAGTGTACGTTTCACCACCATGGGTACCAACTAGATTTGATGAAGATGGCTTAAGGGAAGTTGAATCCAAGTTCTTTAGAAGCATTAGAAATGTCTATAACTTCTTCTCCCTATATGCCAATACGGACAATATAGATCCTAGGGAATTTAATATTCCTTACGAAGAAAGGCCAGAAATAGATAAGTGGATATTATCTAAATATAACTCTCTGGTTAAAAACTGCATCCAGGATATGGAGCAATTTGAACTGACTAGGGTGGTTAGAAATATCCAAGAATTCGTAATAGAGGATCTTTCCAACTGGTATATTAGAAGGTGTAGGAGGAGATTCTGGTCAACTGAATTAGATGATGACAAGAAGGCCGTATATAATACAACTTATGAGGTACTGGTAGGAGTATGTAAATTAATAGCACCTTTTGTACCATTTATAGCTGAAGAACTATATCGAAACTTGACCGATGAAGAATCAGTCCACATAGCATACTATCCAGAACCAGATGAGAAATTGATCAACAAGGAAATAGAAGAAAGAATGGACCTAGTCAGAGACCTGGTAGGCCTAGGTAGGGCTGCAAGGGAGAATGTTAAGATCAAGGTTCGTCAACCACTGAAGGAAGTATTAATAGATGGAAAATATGAAGCACTAATAAAAGACCTAGTGCCCTTGATGATGGAAGAGTTAAATGTTAAAAATGTAGTATTTGAAAAAGACCTATCCCAGTTTATGAATTATACATTAAAACCTAATTTCAAGGTGGCAGGTCCAATTTTAGGTAGTAAGATCAAGTTCCTAGGAAAGGCCTTAAATGAGCTAGATCCTAAGGAAACTGTAGAAAAACTAGAAAGAGATGGTAAGATTACCTTAAAGCTAGATGGAGAAGATACGGAGATTTCAAAGGATTATGTATTAGTTAATATTACTTCTAAGGAAGGCTTCAATGTGGTTATGGAAAATAACCTATTCGTAATCTTAGACACTACCCTAACCCCTGACTTAATCAATGAAGGCTATGCTAGGGAATTCGTTTCAAAGGTACAGCAGATGAGAAAGGCTAATGGCTATGAAGTTTTGGATAACATAAGGATATACTACAATGGTAGCGATGAGATAAGGGCTGCCATAGAAGAATTCGAAGAAGTTATAAAATCAGAAACCCTAGCCCTATCCATAGAAAGGGTAGAAGAAGCTCTAGAAGAACAAGACCTAAATGGCCAAATGACTGGTATTAAAATTGAAAGGGTAGGGGAATAAAATATAATTAACACTTAAGATATTAAAAGGTAGATGAATAATTATTCATCTACCTTTTTCTGATGAAAACTGTCTTAATCTCTAAAAACTCCTCTAAACCGTACTTACCACCTTCACGGCCTAGGCCGGAATGTTTAAATCCTCCGAAGGGGGCCTTATGAAGCTGGATACCATGGTTTACAACTAGGGTACCAGTTCTTATTTTTCTAGCTACTTTAAGGGCTTCCTCCTCTGGTCCGAATACAGCCCCAGATAGGCCGTAGACCGTATCATTGGCTATTTCTATGGCCTCTTCCACCCTATCATAAGGGATTATAGAAAGGACTGGTCCGAATATTTCATTTTGTGCAATTTCCATACTATTATCCACATCTGTAAAGACAGTAGGCCCTATAAAATACCCTTTAGACTCCTTAGGTATCTCACCTAGGATCAATTTAGCACCTTCCTCAATACCCTTTTTGATGTAGTAGCTGACCTTATCGAACTGTTGCTTGGAGGCTACAGGGCCGATGATGGTCTCAGGATCAGCAGGGTCACCGAATTTATATTCCTTAGTCATCTCCAGGATCAAGTCTTCGATTTCTTCCTTCTCATCCCTTGGTACCAAAAGTCGACTATAGGCACTGCAGGACTGGCCTGTATTTAAATAAACCTTATCCAGGGTTTTCTTTAAGGCTAGCCTCTTGTCTGCACCTTTTAAAATGATTGCTGCAGACTTACCACCTAGCTCCAGGGTGACTCTTTTAACATCTTCGGCTGCTATCTTATATACTTCTATGCCACCCTTGGTGGAGCCAGTGAAGGTTATCATATCTATATCCCTATGTTTGGCCAGTAGGTTACCTACTTCAGATCCCCTACCAGTTACCAGGTTAAAGACTCCCTTTGGAAAACCTGCCTTGTCTATGGAATCAGTTAAGATATAGGCAACTAGGGGGGTTTTTTGACTTGGCTTTAAAACCATAGTATTGCCTGCCAGCAAGGCTGGGCTTAATTTTTTAATGATCTGTCCCAGGGGATAGTTCCAAGGAGTTAAGGCACCAACTACTCCCACAGGCTCCTTAAAGACTAGGTATTCCTCGTATCTCTCTTCAAAGTCATAATCTCTAACTATATTCAAATAGTTCTTAATATCTTCAAGATAGGGTAGGACATGGATTTCTCTAGCGAATTTGATGCCGCAGCCTAGCTCTTTAACTATAGTTTCCGCCATCTCATCTACCCTTGTATATAATTCATCTAAAAGCTTACTTACCAGCTCTATCCTTTCCTCTAAAGAGCTAAATTGCCAACTTTTAAAGGCTTCATTAGCTGCAGCAACTGCCAAATTAACATCTTCTTCATTGGCAGCTGGAACCGAACCAATTATCTCTTTAGTGGCAGGATTTTCAACCTGGATCTTATCCTGACTCTTAGGATTTACCCATTCTCCATTTATATACAGCTTATCCCAATGCATTAGCATCCCTCCTAATTCTATATATAACCCTAGCTGGAGTAGATTAATCATTTTTTAAATTATTATAATTTTAACAAAATTTAACTACTCACTTGTTCTTAATTACTGATTTTGCTTAATTTACCTTCAATAATAAAGCCTTTTAAGGGGCAAATTAAATATAAATTCTTTTTAAATTTTATTGGAGGATAAGATGGATATAAAAGATGTTTACAATAGAATCATGTATAAAAAACTACTAGAGGAAAAAGAGAGGATTTTAAACTTATTAGAAAATACGTCTAAAGAGGCTAGTGACTCTATGGATATGTTTTATACTGAATTATCCGGCTACGATAACCACCCAGCAGACATAGCTACTGAGGTCTATATGATGGAGCAGGAAAGGGGATATAAGAATAAGTTAAAGGATACCCTTAGGGAAATTGAAGAATCCCTGGAGGATATGGAAAAAGGAACTTATGGCCGATGTGATAATTGTAATAGGGCTATAGACATAGAAAGGTTAGAGCTTATCCCCTATGCCAAAAGTTGTGTAGAATGTTCGAAGGAATTGGCACCTGCTGAGGATTTAAGACGATTAAGCAATGAAAAAGTAGATGCTAATTTTTATGGTACTAGAAGAGAGGACCATGCATATTTCGACAGGGAGGATACCCTCCAACAGATAGTCCAGTATAATATTGTAGAAAATGATCCCTCTTCATCTACTGGAGATAATATGGGGATCATGGATGAGGAGGATGTGGTGGAGCCGGTGGAGTATATATCCCAGGAATATTATGAAGATACATTAAAGTAAATTTCAAAGTCAAAGGGAGAGGATAAATTATAATACAGCTTTCAAAGCTTTATGCCCAAAAGATTGAGTTAATTTAAAAGTAATGGCCCTTAAAAAAACAGGTCCAAGAGCCACTAGCTCTAAGACCTGTTTTTGTTCAGCTCCTCTTAAAAATTTTCTAAATCTATTGCTACTGGTTGACCTATTTCTATGGAGTCGGCTTTAACTTTGCTGTCATAGGCCATTACTTTAACCCCCTTTTTAAAAGCCAACCTTACAGCCTCAGAAAAGGGCTTATCCATCTTCCAGTTTAACCTAAATTCCTTGGGGCCCTTCATCTGAATTAAGAAGAAGATAATTCCCATATAGCCTTCTTCCACAGCCTTAATAAGCTCCATTACATGCTTGGTCCCCCTGCCGGTAGGAGCATCAGGAAATCTAGCTACTAAGTCATCTTCCAGAGTAACCCCTTTTACTTCTATAAATCCCTTTTTATCTTCCTTTTCAAAATATATATCGAAGCGGGAGTTGTTATAGGTTACCTCCCTTTTAGCTAAATCTATATCTTTCAACCCGGCTATCTTATTCCCAATTAGGGAATCATAGACCACCCTATTTGGAACCTGGGAGTCCATATTTACTAGCATATCTCCCTTCCAGACAGCTATGAGGGAATACTTAGTTTTACGGTTTGGAATATGGGAACAGTCCTCCAATATGACCCTGGCTCCTGGCTCTAGAAGTTCTTTACACCTGCCAGTGTTCTTAACGTGGACCTTTTCTTCAACTCCATCTATTAAAACATTAGCTATAAAGCGATTTGGTCTATTTATAAATCTTGCCTCTTTAATCTTTTGATACTTCATACTATCTCCTTTTCTTATTTTAGTCTAATTCATTTTACCATTATAGCTTATCCTATTCAAATTTAAGTATATTATTAGACAATGGGAAAATCGTAAATCTTAGGATGGTATAAAAATAGGAACACATAAAAGTAGGGTATATTTAATAGAAGCTGGTGGATTGCCTTCAAAGTTATTATAATATTATATATAATCTAAAATATATAAACCAATATATAATCTAAAATACAAATTACTGAAATGAAAAAGGTGATATTAGATGTTTTTCATGTTTGGCATATACCCAAAGGAAAAAGATTTGGACTTTAGGCAGACTACCGTATGTCCTAGCTGCGGCTCCTATGGACGATACGAAGCCTTTATGCGCTACAGCAATTTAAGCCTGTTTTTCATCCCTGTTTTAAAGTGGAATAAGCAATATTTTATAAGGACTTCCTGCTGCAATAGCTTATATGAGCTGAATAGTGAATTGGGCAGGGCTATAGAGAGGGGAGAAAATGTAACAATAAATGAAGGGGATTTAACTCCAATCTATGTCAACTACCATAGGGAAAGCTATTGTTCTACCTGCGGCTACAGGCTGGAGTCGGATTTTGAATATTGCCCCAAATGTGGAAGGAAGCTCTAATCCCAGACTGAAGATAAAATTTAAAGTATAAGAGTTTAAGGTTAAGCTTAAAAGGTTAACCATACATAAAAATACCTTAAATAGGTAGACTAGTTATGTAGTAATAATAAAAGGGTTGGGATATGGTGAAGTTTAATATTTATTTTAAGAGGTTTATGATTTTAATCATTTGCCTCCTATATATAAGCTTTCTAACCATAGATATCTTCCCATGGGATTCTAATTTGGCAAGCAATTATTTCAATTCCAATCTTTTGAAGTTTCTATCCATCCTTCTTTGTTTTATAACTAGCCTAATAGCCTATCCTATAGATAATCAGCCTAGGAATATCTTCCTCCTTCAATTAGGTTTACTATTTACAGTTATGGCTGACTATATCTTTCTAATATATGATGCTGATTACCAGCTTGCCATAGGCCTATTTTCCATAGTTCAAATAATCTACTCCCTCCGCTATAGGAGGGGGGAGGAATTAAAGCGGCTGTTAAAATACTTGTCCATCTTTTTTATAGTCCTAATATCCTTTAGGATAGGGAGGATGTTCTGCCCCTTAGATTTCTTGATCTTTATGGGGATCTTTTATCTAATCTGCTTCCTTATAAGCCTAAAGGATGCCATAAAACTTAATAAAATTTTACAAGAAGACGTTAGCAGGAGGATAGTCAGCGGCATGGTCCTATTTTTCCTCTGTGACCTAAGCTTAGGCTTAAACTATCTATTAACTGAAGGCTATTTCAATGGAATTTTAGTGGATAAAATTAAAGACCTTGCCTCTTTATCCGTTTGGATATTCTACCTGCCATCCCAATTATTATTATCCTTAAGTGGCTATATATGATATAATTTAAGGGTCAAAATTTATCAACAGGTGATTTAGATGAAGATATATTTTACTAGACATGGGCAGACGGAATGGAATGTGTTAGGAAAATTACAGGGGTGGAAGAATTCCAATTTAACGGAAAAAGGGATTGCAGATGCCAAAAGTCTTGCTGAAAGGTTGAGGGATGTAGATTTTGATATAATCTATTCTTCAAGTTTAAAAAGGGCCTTAGAAACGGCTAAGATCCTGCGGGCAGGTAGGGATTTGGAGATAAAGGCCCTAGATGACTTAAGGGAGATAGGCTATGGATCCTGGGCGGGTATGGAGTATGAAAAGGTAAAGGAACTCTATCCGGAGGATTTTGATAACTATATCAATAGGCCCCACCTATATAAGCCAGCTGAGGGTGAATCCTATGAAGACCTTTATAAAAGGGTTAATAGGGCCTTAAATAAAATCCTGGAAGATAAGGCAGATAATATCTTGATTGTATCCCATGGAATTACTATAAGGGTTTTAATTGCCATCATAAAGGGTATCCCTTTGGAAAAGATACATACTATCCCCATCCAGTTAGGTACAGCCTTAAATATATGTGAATATGATGGCAATAAGTTAAAATTGTTAGTTGAAGAGGATACTTCCCACTTAGAATAGGCTTAATAGGGAGATGTAGATGAGGTTAGGTAGGGATTTTTATACAAGAAATACCATTTTAGTTGCCAGGGAACTTTTGGGTAAATATCTGATTCATAAGGATGGGCTGAAGAGCTATAAAGGAAAAATCATAGAAACGGAAGCCTATATAAATGCCAACGATGATGGAGCCCATTTCCATAAAGGTCTTACTCCTAGGACTAGGATTATCGACCAAGAGGGGGGCCATGTATATATCTATAATATCTACGGCATGTATCAGATGTTTAATATAGTCACAGAGCCTAAAGGGGTCCATGGGGCAGTATTAATTAGGGCTTTGGAACCTCTTGAGGGAATGGAATATATGTATGAGAATCGATACAAAAAGCCCTGTGAAGGTAAAATCAATAAGAGGGAACTTATTAACCTGACCAATGGGCCGGCCAAGTTGGTTATGGCCTTTGGCTTGAGTAAGGAGAAACATTATGGACTAGATTTAGTTAGTTCTAAGGAATTATGGCTGGAGGAGGGGGAGGAAGTTCTCAAGGGAAATATTGCTAGGTCTAAAAGGATAAATATAGATTATGCTGAAAGGGGCAAGGATTATCTATTAAGGTTCTACATAAAAGATAACCCCTTTGTTTCTAAGAAGTAAGTAGCGGCTTAGCCGCTACTTTTTTTGTTCTAAAGCAGCTGAAGGTAAAATATATTAGAGAAATGAAAACTATAGCTTTATATTAATTTGAAAATATAAGTCCAAAAACACTATTATAATATCTAATTTCATGATATAATCTTAACTATACGCGACAATCTTCAGAATATTAAACTTAATCCTAAAGTTAAAAAAGATTTTTAAAAGAAAAATCTTTTAAATAAATAATTTACTGGTTAAGGGGGCATATTTTATGAAAATGTACCAAGGGGATAAAATTAGAAATGTGGCATTAGTAGGACACAGTGGAAGTGGTAAAACTACTTTGACGGAAGCAATACTATATACGGCAGGGGTCACTAAAAGACAAGGAAGAGTAGAGGATGGGAATACGATTTCCGACTTTAGTAAGGAAGAAATCAACCGCAAGGTTTCCATCTCAACAGCATCTATACCAGTTGAATTTAATGGTATTAAATATAATATCTTGGACACTCCAGGTTACTTCGACTTCGTAGGCGAAACCTATGGGGCCTTAAGGGCCAGTGAAGGTGCAATCTTAGTTGTAGATGCATCATCTGGAATCCAAGTTGGAACGGAAAAGGCCTGGAGGCTACTAGAAAAACATAAGCGTCCAAGATTCATCTTCTTAAATAAAATGGATAAGGAGAACGTTAACTTCCATAAATTGATAGAGGAGTTAAAGGAACAATTTGGAAATAAAATCTTCCCCTTTGCTTTGCCCATCGGAGAGGGAGAAAAGTTTAAGGGCTTTGTAAATGTAAGAGATGAGGTCGCCTACGAATATAAGAATGGCGTTAGGAAGGAAATACCATTATACGAGGAAGAAAAGGAAGCCATTATGGAAATAAGGGAAAGTATGATGGAAATAGTAGCTGAGTCCGATGAGGAGTTGCTAGAAAAGTATTTCGAAGGTGAAGAGTTTACTACTGAAGAGATCGCAAGGGGAATCGGAATTCAAGTGGCTAACGGTGAATTGGTACCTGTATTCATAGGATCAGCGGATAAGAACATCGGAATAGATTACTTACTAAGTGTAATTGAAAGATATATACCTTCACCAGTAGATGTAGGTAGTGTTAGCGGAATGAATGGAGACGATATTGTAGAAAGAAAAGTAGATGTTGCGGAACCATTTTCAGCCCAGGTATTTAAGACTATAGTAGACCCCTTCGTAGGTAAGTTATCCCTATTTAAGGTTATATCCGGTAAAATAACTAAGGATTCTGAAATATATAATTCAAGTAAAGAAAAAACTGAGAAGCTGGGAGGCTTATTTGTCTTAAGGGGTAAGGAGCAGATAGAAGTAAATGAAATTCGAGCAGGAGATATAGGAGCTACCTCCAAGCTACAGCATACTCAAACAGGGGATACCCTTTGCGCTAAAAATGCTCCAATAGTCTATGAAAGGCTTTCATATCCACAACCAACCCTATTCTTTGCTGTGGAGCCTAAGTCTAAGGGGGACGAGGAAAAGATTAGTACCTCCTTACAAAGACTAATTGAAGAAGATCCAACCTTTACAATAAGTAGAAATGCTGAAACAAAACAATTGCTAATAGGTGGTCAAGGCAATACCCAGTTGGAGGTAATAGCTGACAAGCTTAAGAATAATTACGGCGTTGAAATAGTCCTTTCAACTCCTAAGGTAGCCTATAGGGAGACTATAAAGGGTACTTCATCTGTACAGGGTAAGCATAAGAAGCAATCCGGTGGTGCCGGCCAATACGGTGATGTCCATATTAGATTTGAACCTTCCACTGAAGAATTTGAATTTGCTGAAGAGATCTTTGGTGGAGCAGTACCTAAGAACTTCTTCCCAGCTATCGAAAAGGGCTTAAGGGAATCTATGGCAAGTGGTGTCTTGGCAGGTTACCCTGTAGTCAATATCAAGGCCACCCTATTCGATGGATCTTACCATCCAGTAGATTCCAACGAAATGGCCTTTAAAATAGCAGCATCCTTAGCCTTTAAGAAGGGTATGGAGGCAGCTAATCCAATCCTACTAGAGCCTATAATGAGGGTTGAAGTCAATATACCAGAGGATTACATGGGCGACGTTATGGGGGATATGAATAAGCGTAGAGGAAGGATACTTGGAATGGAGCAGTTGGAAGATGGGTCTCAATTAGTAATAGCTGAAGTACCTCAAGCGGAAATGTTCCAATATGCCATTGATTTAAGATCCATGACCCAGGCTAGGGGTAGCTTCACTATGGAGTTTTTAAGATATGAGGAAGTGCCAGCCAATATAGCTGAAAGGATAATCGAGGAGGCAAATGCTGAGCTAGCGAAGGCCTAGCTTTTAAA